>CAZLGK010000033.1:0-17298 GCA_964559365.1 uncultured Flavobacterium sp. | reverse complement strand
AGCAAAAGCAATTGCTAATTGAATAAAAAATGTTTTACTCGTTAAAAAGTTTTTAATACTCATAATTGTAGATATTTCAGCAAATATAAGAAATCGAAAAGATTTTTAGTTTGAATAAATAATGTAATTTTGTACTTACACGATTAAAAACTATTATATGAAAAACGTTGCAGTAATAATGGGAGGTTATTCTAGCGAATATAAAATCTCATTAACCAGTGGTGGTGTTGTTTGTGCAAATTTAAATACTAATGAATATAAAGCTTTTCCTGTTCACATTTTAAAAGAAAAATGGGTTTGCGTATTAGATGGGAAGGAATACTTAATAGATAAGAATGATTTTTCTGTAATAATTAATAATACTAAGATTACTTTTGATGTAGTTTTTAATGCTATGCATGGTACACCAGGAGAAGATGGACTTATGCAGGCCTACTTTGAATTACTTGAAATTCCTCACACATCATGTGATTACTACCAAGCAGCATTGACTTTTAACAAGAGAGATTTACTCTCTGTTTTAAAACCCTACGGAATAAAAACAGCTACTTCTTGTTACTTGAATTTAGGGGATGAAATTAATGTTGAAGAAATTTTACACAAAGTTGGTTTGCCTTGTTTTGTAAAACCTAATAAATCAGGTTCTAGTTTTGGAATTTCTAAAGTAAAAACAATAGAAGAATTTATACCAGCAATTGATTTAGCCTATAAAGAAGATAATGAAATAATCATTGAAAGCTTTTTAGATGGTGTAGAAATATCTGTTGGTGTGATAAGTTACAAAGGAGAAACAAGAGTATTACCAATGACCGAAATTGTTTCAGAAAATGACTTTTTTGATTATGAAGCAAAATATTTGGGAAAATCAAGTGAAATAACACCCGCTCGCATTTCTGAAGAATTAAGATTAAAAATTGAACTGGTTTCAAAAAAAGCATATGAAGTTTTAAAAATGAAAGGTTTTTCGAGAAGTGAATTTATCATCGTAAACAACGAACCTTACATGCTTGAAATGAATACAGTTCCTGGATTAACTAATGAAAGTATTTTACCACAACAAGCAAATGAAGCTGGCATTTCATTGTCTGACCTTTTTGAAAATGCTATTGAAGAAGCTTTAAAATAAATCTATGAAAAATATATTTGTACTTTTTACTTTATTCTTTTTTTCTGAAAATATTTTTTCACAAGAAAACGTATTACCTAACAACCAAATGGTTTCTATTAAATATGAATACGATTGGAATAAAGAAGACTTCCTTATCGTAAATTATAGAATGCCAAATAATTATTGTTCTTATGAAAATTATTCAAATTTAGATAAATCTTATCTATGGTTTAAAGAAAACATATTTAATAAAGTTGAAATTGAAAACTATAGAAATGTATTTATTTATGCTGACAAATTAGCTTCAAAACAAATATTAGATTTTAAAACACATTACGATGATATAGGTCATTATTTTCTAAAAACTTTTTTTGATAAAAAAGGAAGTTGTTATGGTGTTTTAGTCATTAATAAAGAAGGTAAATACAATTTCATAATTGGAGAATATTCTCATATAGATATCCAAAATTTAATAGACTCACTAAAATAATTAAATTATGAAAAGAGCAATTTTTCCAGGTTCATTTGACCCAATTACAAACGGACATTTTGATATTATTAAAAGAGGAGTTTCTTTATTTGATGAAGTTATTGTAGCTATTGGCGTTAACGCTGAAAAAAAATACATGTTCTCATTAGAAGATCGCAAAAAGTTTATCGAAGACTCATTTAAAGATGAGCCTAAAGTTAAGGTTATCACTTACACTGGTTTAACAATAGATTTATGTGCTAAAGAAAAAGCCGATTTTATTCTTCGTGGTTTACGTAACCCTGCTGATTTTGAGTTTGAAAAAGCAATTGCACATACGAACAGAGAATTATCTAAAATTGAAACTGTTTTCTTATTAACTGCAGCTAGTACTTCGTATATTTCTTCTAGCATAGTAAGAGATGTATTAAGAAACGGTGGCGATGTTACTAAATTAGTTCCAAAATCGGTAATTGCTTCTAAATAAGATTTAGCCTTAAAATTGAAATGCTTACTTTTGCAGCTTTAAAATTTTAAAGTCATAGTTGTAATGCAAAAAATGTTCAATTTATTCGATTTCTCTCAAAAAGTTAATTATAAAACCGAAATCCTATCTGGTTTAACAGTTGCTCTAGCACTTGTTCCTGAAGCAATTGCATTTGCCATGATTCCTGGATTTTCACCATTAACAGGTTTGTATGCAGCATTTGTAATGGCATTAATAACTTCAATATTTGGAGGAAGACCCGGAATGATTTCTGGTGCAACAGGTGCCGTAGCAGTTATCTTCGTGGGTTTAATCTTAGAATTAAAAAATCATTTTGTAGACATTACACCAACTCAAATACTAAATTACGTATTTGCAACCGTAATTATAGCAGGTATATTACAAATATTAGCCGGAGTTTTAAGATTAGGTAAATTTATTCGTTTAGTTCCCCATCCAGTTATGTTTGGATTCGTAAACGGTTTAGCCATAATTATATTCATGGCCCAGTTTCCTAACTTTTATCAAAAAGGAACAAATAATTTATTAGAAAGTTCAGCATTTTTAATGATGCTTGGCTTAACTCTTCTAACAATGCTTATAATTTGGGGACTTCCTAAGTTAACAAAAGCCGTTCCATCATCACTGGTTGCCATTTTAGTAGTTTCTGCAATAGTTTTAGGATTTGGAATTGATACAATGACTGTAGCCGATACAATGAACACTGGTGAAACTATAAAAGGAGGCTTCCCTCCTCTTTCTATTCCACAACTTCCATTAACTTTTGAAACATTTAAAATTATATTTCCATATGCAGCAATTGTAGCAGGTGTAGGATTAATAGAAAGTTTATTGACACTTAATATCATTGATGAAATTACAGATACTAGAGGAAATGGTAACAAAGAATGTATAGCTCAAGGTTCTGCAAATATTTTGTCTGGATTTTTATCAGGAATGGGTGGATGTGCCATGATAGGACAAAGTTTAATTAATACTTCTGCTGGTGCAAGAGCACGGTTATCTGGAATTACTGCAGCTATTATGTTGTTGGTTTTTATCATGTTTGGCTCTAGCTTAATTGAAAAACTACCAATGGCCGCTTTAGTTGGGTTAATGTTCATGGTTGCTATAGGAACGTTTGAATGGGCTAGTTTTAAAACATTTAAAAAAATGCCTAATTCAGATGTTGTAGTAATGGTTTTGGTAACTTTAATTACAGCCATAACACATAATTTAGCTATTGCAGTATTATTTGGAGTAATTTTATCAGCTTTAGCATATGCATGGGAAAATGCTAAACGTATTAGAGCACGCAAATATATTGACGATAATGGAGTAAAACATTATGAAATTTTTGGGCCATTATTTTTTGGTTCTACAACTGCATTTACCGAAAAGTTTGATATTCAAAATGACCCAACCGAAGTTATCATTGACTTTGCAGAAAGTAGAATTGCAGATATGTCTGGTATTGAAGCCGTAAATAAACTAACGGAACGCTATGCCAAATTAAACAAAAAAGTACATTTAAAACATTTGAGTAGTGATTGTATTGATTTACTTAAAAATGCAGAAGCCATTATTGACGTAAACATTATGGAAGACCCAACCTATAAAGTAGCTGTTGACAAACTATAAGCATTATTCTATTTTTAAAAAGCGTAGTCTTTTTTATTATATTTGAAAATAGTACGTTAGAAAATTACGTTAAAATACTTTGTTTTTGTTTATAGACAATACTTTGCAACAGGTATTAACTAGATAGTACTAATTTTAGAAAAATCAATTTCAAAACCAAATGAAACAAATGAAAAATATAAAGTCTTTATTTTTGTTACTTTTTATAATAACCAATTATGGTTGCAGTCAACAAAACATTAATGAAAAGTTAAATTTTAAAAATTCAATTGAGTATTCAATTGAATCATCAAGTAATAGTTTAAATCCTCTAATCCAAAAAATAAACATTATAGTTAATAACGGGGAAATTGATAATTTTTCTATGAAAGATTACTATAAATGTAAATCTACTTTAATTGCAAATAGAAATTTTGTAAATGAATTAGAAGAGGTTGATAGTAAAATAAACCTAAAAGAAAAAACAATAAAATACCTGGAAACTGGGGAAAAAACATTAGAGAAAATAATATTACCTATAATTAAACTCTTAGATGACCAAAATGAAATATTTGATTCTGAAAAACTAAAAGAAGGGCTAATATTAGTAGAAAATTTAGTCTATGAAACATCAGATTTAAGTGATTCTCTTGAAGAATTTTGCATAAAATATAAATTATCAAGAAAAATGAGTGATTTCGAAAAAGAAGATTACATACAAAAAATTGAAGTTCTTAAATCTAAATTAAAAAACTAATACTAATAGCCTTTTATAGCAATTGTTAGGCTTTCTTTTGTGTACATAATTTTCTATTAAAACTCCACGATTAAATTTATAATTAAAAAATTTTGTTATAAATCTAGTATATATTTTTTTGGTTAGTTTTAAAACATGAGCAAAAACTCATACTTCAAAAACTATTAATTTATCATAAACTAAAACCTTCTTAAACAGAAGTTTTTTTTGTATCCAATTTAAAGTAGCTTCTTGGTAAATAAATACATGTGTAAAATCGTCCTTATAATACCATTCTTCAAATGGTTTTTGATTTTTAAATAATTCCGTCTTACAATACAACTTACCATTAGGTAAAAGCATAGAGCGAAGTAATTTAAACTCTTTAAAAGGTTTATGAAAATGTTCCATTACTTCACAACAAGAAATATAATTGTATTTTTTCTTTAAAAGTTCAGGAATATTTTCAAAAAACAAATCGTAATTTTCAATTTGATATTTTTTATCTCGCAACATTTTAGACACCACAGGTCCGGTTCCTGAACCAAAATCTAAACCTTTATCAATTTGACAAAAATCATTTAAAATAGCATTTACTATAGGTAAAACAAAATTTTGATAACGTTTATCATTAACATCATTATTGTGTTTTTCATAATGTTCTTTTTCTAAAGAGGTTTCTAAAAAAGTAAATCTAGGTCTAAATATTCCCTCACAATTATTGCATTTATAAAATAAATGATTTGGCTTTTCGCAAAAAACCGTAGCATTTGAATCACACAATAAACAATTTACTTGGTTCATTTATTTTTAAAACTATCTTCTGTTATTCTCTCTACGAGAAGTAAATTTTGGATGTGTTTCCGCATCTTCCTCTTCTTCTTTCTTCATTACTTTTCGCGCTACTTCAATTTTATACTTCTTCCCTTTCATTTTTTGGTCTTTAATATTGTTAAGTAATTCTTTTACTTTAGAATATTTTACAGCCACAAACGAAATAAAATCTTTTACTTCAATTAAACCAATATCGCCTTTTTCTAATTGTCCCTTTTGAGAAAAGAAACCAACAATATCAATCTTGTTCAATTTATTCTTTTTTCCACCACTAATGTAAAGTGTTTGAAATTCAGGTGCTTTTGGTAATGATTTGGCATCAGAAACATCTAAACGCCTAGTTCCATAATCAAAATAATCGGCTTTCTTTTCTGTTTCATGAATAATTACATAAGCAGTTCCGGTTGCCAACATACGCGCAGTACGACCATTACGATGTGTAAATTCATCTTCTTTTGCTGGTAAATGGTAATGAATAACGTGATTCATTTCTGGAATATCTAAACCACGTGCACCTAAATCGGTTGTAATTAAATAGTTCACACTTCCGTTTCTAAACTGAATCAAAGCACGCTCACGTTCATCTTGGTCTAAACCACCATGATAAAACGTAGAAATAATTCCTTTAGCTGTTAGCATATCGTGAATGCGCTCTACAGCTTCTCTATGATTACAAAAAACAATTGCAGATTCAGATTTTAACGAACAAATTAACTGAAAAAGCGAATCAATTTTATCTTTCGATTTCGAAAAGACAATTCGCATATTTAAATTTTCGTTGGTTTTATCTTCTTGTATAAAATCTAAAACCGCTGGATTAACCACTCTTGTATATTTTGGAATTTCAACACCAGAAGTTGCTGAAACTAAAACACGTTTATTGGCTTTTGAAAGTTTTCCAATGATGTAATTCATTTCTTCATGGAAACCCAATTGTAACGATTTATCAAATTCGTCTAAAACATATGTTTTTACATTATCTGTTTCAAAACTTCCACGGTCTAAATGATCTGCAATACGACCTGGCGTTCCAATTAATAATGCTGGAGGATTACTTAGATTATTAATTTCAACATCAATATTATGTCCGCCATAACACATGTTTACTTTGTAATGTGTGCCCATTTTTTTCCAAACTTGTTCAATTTGCAAACCTAACTCACGCGATGGAACTAAAATTACACATTGAACTCCTTTTATATCTTCTTCTAACATTTGAAGAATAGGCAATAAAAAAGCTAAAGTTTTCCCAGAACCAGTTGGGGATAATAACAATATATTATTTTCATTCAAAATAGCGCTTTGTGCTATTTCTTGCATTTCGTTTAAACTTTGAATACCTAAATTCAAAAGTACATTATTGGAATGTGGATTTCTACTCATGCTGCAAAGATAAACCCAATTATGAATTAAAAATTATGAATTATGAAATAAGTTTATTTACTTTTGAAATTATAACTAATAAACTATGAAAAGTATTCCATTTTTTTTTCTATTCCTTTCTGCAATAAGTTTTGCTCAAGTTAAAACAGATTTAAAAACACCTTACGAAAAAGGAAATGGTAATCAGTCAACGACCTATGATGAGTGTATAAGCTATTACAAAAATTTAGACACACAGTTTGAAACCATTTCAATGAAAGAAATGGGTTTGACCGATAGCGGTGAACCTTTACATATTGTTACTTTTTCAGAAAATAAAAATTTAGATTACACACAAAACAAAGCTGTTATTCTAGTCAATAATGGAATTCATCCGGGTGAACCAGACGGAATTGATGCCAGTATGATGCTTTTGCGCGATTTAGCTACTGCCAAAATAAAAGTACCAAAAAACACTATTATAGTTGTAATTCCAGTGTATAATATTGGTGGAAGTTTGAATAGAAATTCGTTTTCAAGAGCCAATCAAAACGGACCTGAAGCGTACGGTTTTAGAGGAAATGCTCGTAATTTTGATTTGAATAGAGATTTTATAAAATCGGATTCAAAAAATTCAAGAAGTTTTCAAGAAATATACCATTTGGTAAACCCTGATATGTTTATTGACAATCACGTATCAAACGGTGCTGATTATCAATATACTTTTACTTGCATTGCTACACAACATCAACGTTTAGGTGGAAATTTAGGAACGTTTTACAAAGAAGAAATGCATCCTGCAATTATGCAAGATCTAAAAAAGAAAAAAATTGAAAGTGTTCCTTATGTAAACATTCACGGAGATAAACCAGATGATGGTTTTGCTCAGTTTATGGATTCGCCTCGTTATGCTACAGGTTATACTACTCTATTTAATTCTTTGGGTTCGGTTCCTGAAACACACATGCTAAAACCTTATAAAGACAGAGTTCATGTAACCTATGAATATATGGTAAGCACCATAAATTATATGGATGCTAATTATTTAAAAATTAAAACTTTAAAAACTAAAAATTTAGAAAATTATAAAGTCGGAATGAATTATCCATTACAATGGGAAATTGATTCTTCTAAAGTCTCTTATATCGATTTTAAAGGATTTAAAGGAGATTACAAACTAAGTGCTGTTTCAGGGAAAGATCGTTTGTATTACGACAGAAAACAGCCTTTTACCAAAAATATTCCGTTTTATAACGATTACAAAGCAACTAAAGAAGTTGTAATTCCTAGTTTTTATGTAGTTCCAAAATCACAATGGCCTATTATTGACTTATTAAAATTGAATGGAATTGAAATGCAACCTTTAGCTAACGATACCGAAATTGAGGTGGAAAGTTATAAAATAGCTTCTTACGAAACTTCAAAATCACCATACGAAGGGCATTATGGCCATTATAACACCATAGTAACAAAATCTACTGAAAAAGTAAAATTTAGAAAAGGAGATTTTATCATAAACACTCAACAAGCAGGTGTAAAGTATTTATTAGAAACTCTTGAGCCAGAAGCTGTTGATAGTTATTTCAATTGGAATTTCTTTGACCCTATTTTACAGCAAAAAGAATATTTTTCGGCTTATGTTTTTGAAGATTTAGCTAAAGAAATATTGGATAAAGACCCAAAACTAAAAGCTGAATTTGAGGCTAAAAAAACACAAGACAAAGCTTTTACGGAAAGCGGAGCTTGGCAATTGGATTGGGTTTATAAGCATTCACCTTATTACGAAAAAGCACATTTACAATATCCTGTTTATAGAATTAAATAAAAAAAGCCCTGCAATTGCAGGGCTTTTTTTTAATTAAAATCTTCAAACAATAACTTTATATTTTCATACGAGTTTTCTAAAACTTTATGAACATCATTTGGATGAATCCATTCTACTCTTTCTATTCCTTCATCAATTTGACCTTCAGGAGTTCCTTCAAAAGTAGATTGCATTTCATACCAATAGGTTTGTTTTAATTTATAACGACCGTTACGTTTAAAAATGTGATATGTCTTTTGCAATTTTTTTGAAATGGATAAACCTGATACTCCTGTTTCTTCTTCCACCTCACGCATGGCAGTTTCTTCCATGG
The DNA here is from genome assembly GCA_964559365.1 of uncultured Flavobacterium sp. Classification (GTDB taxonomy): domain Bacteria; phylum Bacteroidota; class Bacteroidia; order Flavobacteriales; family Flavobacteriaceae; genus Flavobacterium. The sequence goes on along the minus strand of CAZLGK010000033.1, from coordinate 8,544 downwards.
TTTCATTTTTTTCTGTTCCTCCTTTTGGCAAATCCCACTTACCATTTCTGAAAATAAATAAAATTTCACCTTTAGCATTATAAACTAATCCTCCACCTGCTTTAACTGTAGGAATTTTAGCTTTCAAAGTTTTCATAATCAACTTTTCATCAGGGTGATATAAAAAAACATCTTGAATTTTATTCTGATACATTTTCACAATTAATTTCTTAATATCAATACTTTCTAATAAGAAAATTTGAAAATTGGTTTCTTTTTGAACTTCATTTGTTAAAAAAAGTGCTCTATCGTTTACAAAAACTTTATACATTTGCAATATGATTTTTAATAACAACACAGCAGAACAAACAGCCGAATTGCTTTTACAAATAAACGCAATTAAATTAAATCCAAAAAATCCTTTTACATGGGCTTCCGGCTGGAAATCACCAATTTATTGTGATAATCGTATAATTCTCTCATTCCCAGAGGTTAGAAATTATATTAGAGAAGAATTTTCTAAAAATATTGAAGAAAAATTTGGAACTCCAGATGTAATTGCTGGTGTTGCAACAGGTGCAATTGGAATTGGTATACTTGTTGCAGAAGCAATGGGGCTACCATTTGTATATGTTAGACCTGAAGCAAAAAAGCACGGAAGACAAAATCAGGTGGAAGGTTTTTTACAAAAAGGCCAATCAGTAGTTGTGGTTGAAGACTTAATTAGTACTGGAGGAAGTAGTCTTCAAGCAGTTGAAGCATTAAGAAATGAAGGAGCTGTTGTAAAAGGAATGGCAGCAATTTTTACATATGGGTTTGATGTTTCAGTTGAAAAAATTAAAGAAGCAAACTTAGATGTTTATACTTTAAGTAATTATGACAATTTATTAAAACAAGCTGTACATAAACAATATATAAATGATACTGAATTTGATGCTTTAAAAGAATGGCGTTTAAGTCCGTCAACTTGGAATGTAGAAATAAAATAAAAAATAAGAATATGAATTTAGAAAGCCCAAAAGTAACTATAGAAAAGTCAGCAGAATATTTATTTAATGCTTTAACTGATGTAAAAAGCTTTGAAAAATTAATGCCTGATAATATTGCAAAGTTTGAAGTAATTGATGATAATTGCTTTGAATTTGGTTTAAAAGGAATGCCTGAAATCAAATTGGTAAAAAAAGAAGCTACTCCGCATTCAAAAATTGTTTTAGGTGCTGCATCGAGTAAATTACCATTTACATTAACGGCTAATTTAACAACTTTAGATACTGAAAAAACTGAAGTTCAACTTGATTTTGAAGGTGAGTTTAATCCAATGATGGCCATGATGATTAAAGGACCAATTGGAAAGTTTATTGAAACATTAGTAAACAATATGAATAAATTATAAATTTTATATCTCAAATTTATAAACCAACTCCTATTTTTCAAATAGGAGTTTTTTAATACCTATATTTGAAAAAAGTAAAAAATGTTTCAGAAAGTTAGTTTGTTTTTTTTATTGTTAGCGATGATTGCAGAAATTACTGGAACTATTGGTGGTTTTGGCTCTTCGGTATTTTTTGTACCTATAGCAAGCTTTTTTTTTGATTTTCAATCCGTATTAGGATTAACAGCAATTTTTCATTTATCGAGCAACATTAGTAAAATAGCTTTATTTAGAAAAGGATTAAACAAAAAATTACTTTTAAACATTGGTGTTCCTTCTGTAGTATTTGTTATTATTGGAGGAATTTTATCGAATTATATAAAAACCAATATATTAGAAATTTTATTAGGAATTTTTCTAACAGCATTTAGTTTACTTTTTTTAATACGAAAAAGCTTAATTGTCAAACCAGAACTTAAAGAATCTATTATTGGTGGTTCTCTTTCTGGTTTTACAGCTGGTTTATTAGGGACAGGAGGTGCAATAAGAGGAATTACAATGGCTGCTTTTAATCTTGAAAAAAGTGTGTTTATTGCTACATCGGCTGCAATTGATTTTTCTATAGATTTTACAAGAACAATTATTTATTTTAAAAACGGATATATTCATGAACATGATTTAATTTATGTACCATTTTTGTTTATTATCGGTTTAGTTGGAACTTACATTGGAAAATTTATATTAAAATTTATACCACAAGAAAGATTTAAACAAACGTCTTTAATTCTAATATTATTTATTGGAATTGTAATGTTAATACAAAACATTATAAAATAAAAAAGCGCTGAATAAATTCAGCGCTTTAGCGTTATTTAGGGTGAATGACCGGGTTCGAACCGGCGACCCTCGGTACCACAAACCGATGCTCTAACCAGCTGAGCTACAATCACCATTTGTTTAACGGGTGCAAATATATGGCAAAACTTTTGTTGATGCAAACAAAAAATAAAAAAATTACTTCAAATTATCTAAACTGTTGATTGCCAAATATCTTTCAACCGTAAAGCCTTCTGCAAAATCTACTCCGACTATTCTACCTAGATCTTGTGCGCGATAAGTAATAGAATCCAAGAAGTTTTTTGAAGTTATTGGCGTTATTGGTTCTTTAGAATTTGAATCGTAAAACTGTGAACTATATGCTAAAACAGAACTCATCTTTTTATCCATAAAACCAGTTATATCCACCACAAAATCAGGTTCAATATTTTTCCATTGAATATAATGATAAACATGCTTTGGTCTCCAAGCTTCTTGCTTTATGCCTTCAACTTCTGTTTCAATTTTAGTTAAACCAGACAAAAAACAAGCATCACTTACTAATTTACTTCCTTTTCCATGATCAATATGTCGGTCATCAATAGCGTTACATAAAACTATTTCAGGTTTATATTTACGAATCATTTTAATAATTTCAAGTTGGTGCTTTTCATCATTGATAAAAAAACCATCTCTAAATTGTAAGTTTTCACGAATTGAAACCCCTAAAATTTCGGCTGCTTTTTTTGCTTCAATATCTCTAATTTCTTTAGTTCCTCTTGTTCCAAGTTCTCCTCTTGTTAAATCTATGATACCGACTTTTTTCCCTAAAGAAATTTCTTTTGCAATAGTTCCTGATGCTCCTAATTCTACATCATCTGGGTGTGCGCCGAAAGCTAAAATATCTAATTTCATACGAATTACTTGTTTAAAATACTTTTCATCGTTACCGATTTATTTTTTGTTTCAATAAACTCTTGTTCTGGATTACTATCTTTTGTAATTCCGCAACCCACATAAATATCAGCGGTTTTATCTTCTATTTCCATACATCTCAAATTTACAAATAAATCAGAAAACAATGGTTGATTTGATTCAAAACAAAAATTTAATTCGCCAAGAAACCCTGCATAATACTTACGACTATAATTCTCATTCTTAATGATAAAGTCTTTGGAAGTTTCTTTTGGGAGACCACAAACTGCTGGTGTTGGATGCATTTTTTTTACAATTAACTCTAAATCATCTAATGATTTTAAAGTAGCTGAAATATCCGTTTTAATATGTTGAATATTTCCAGCTGTAACCGTGTAAGGCTTTGAAACGTTTATTGAATTTGTATATTCTTTGATATTTGATACTATAAAATCGGTTACATATTGCTGTTCATTTACCTCTTTTCCTCCCCAAATTTCGTTTTGGTTAACTAATCTTGTTCCGGCAAGTGCAACTGTTTTTAACGTATTATTTTCTGTTTTAAGAAATTGTTCTGGTGTTGCTCCTATCCATAATCCTATTTTTGGATGAAAGAAACAATACTTAAATGCAGATTTGTAAACTGAAAGCATTTTTTTGAATGCTAATTCAATATCAAATGAATTAATTGAAATAGATTCTTTTCTAGAAACCACAATTTTTTCAGTTAAACCTGAATTTATGTTTTGAATTGCTTTTTTTACTAATTCTTCAAATTGCCGTTTTTGATTAAAATTAACATCTTTAAATATATTTGAAATAAAATCTAAATTTATAACTTCAAAGCTATTTTCCTCGATAATTACTTCAGAAAAATCTTTAGGAATATAACATGTAAAACCCTCATCAAATGGGACAAAAGCAAACCCTTTTGATTGAAAATCATTTAAAGAGTAAAGTTGATCATTCATTTGAAAAAGTCCAACAGTCTTATCCGAATTTGGCTTTGAATAAATTACAAAAGGCAAATTTTGCGATTTTTGTTGATTTATTTTCTCAAATAAATTAGTCATTCACTTTTCTTTTTGGCAAAACCATATTAGTTAACTTACAAAGAGATATTAATTGGTCATTTTCATCTACGATTCTAATTTCCCATAAATGCAAACTTCTTCCTTTATGCAAAATTTTAGCTGTTGCAAAAACAGTTCCGGTCCTTTTACTTTTTAAATGATTTGCACTTATTTCAATTCCTCTCACTTCAAATTTTTCTGGATCCAAAAAAAGCATCGTTGCAGAACTTCCAACACTTTCAGCTAAGGCTACAGATGCCCCACCATGTAACAAGCCCATTGGTTGATGTACTCTTGAATCAACTGGCATTTTAGCAGTTAAAAAATCTTCTCCTACATCAACAAATTCAATTGATAAAGTTTCCATTAGGGTATTTTTACACCAATCGTTAAAAAATTTTAAAGTTTTAATCTTATCCATTTGTCAAATTTTAAGCAAAAATACAAATTTCAAAACGTTTTTAACCTATACTAAAAACACTTATCTTAGCGTTATTATTTGAAAAATATAGTACTTTTACAAAAACCTTTTTAGATGAAAAATTACCTTATAATATGCTCAATACTGCTTCTAACAATTTGTTCATGTCGTTCAGATTTTGATTTTGAACCAAGTACAGGTAATTTACGTTTTTCTAAAGACACTGTTTATTTAGATACAGTATTTACAAATATTGGTTCTTCAACTTATACTTTAAAAGTTTATAACCGAAGTAATAGAAATATTTCGATTCCAAATATTCAACTAGGAGAAGGAAATAATTCTAAATACCGTTTAATGGTTGACGGAATGCCAGGTAGGGTTTTTAATAATGTTGAATTACTTGCGAGAGACAGTATGTTTATTTTTATTGAAACCACTATCAATTATGATGATTATGCAAATTCAGAAACTACATTCTTATATACAGACCATATTGAATTTGGAACAAATAGTGATTTTCAAAAAGTAGAATTGGTTACATTAGTTCAAGATGCAGTCTTTTTATACCCGAAAAAATTCAGTGATGGAACAACTGAAACATTACCAATTGGTTCTGATGAAATTTATGGTTTTTATTTAGATCCAGCCGATCCAATGAATGGTGATGAACTGCATTGGACAAACACAAAACCTTATGTTATTTATGGTTATGCTGCTGTTCCCCCTACAAACACACTAGTTGTTGATGCAGGAGTTAGAGCTCATTTTCATGCTGAATCTGGGATAATAGTTGCTAATACAGCTTCTTTACAAGTAAATGGTACAGCTTCACTAACTGAAGATTTAGAAAATGAAGTAATTTTTGAAAGTGATCGATTAGAACCTTTATATAGTGATGTTCCTGGTCAATGGGGAACTGTTTGGTTTACTCAAGGAAGTACAAATAATTCAATTACTAATTTGACACTTAAGAATGCAACAGTTGGAATGTTAGTTTCAGGAAATGATGGTAATAGTACTCCAACTTTAGATCTAACTAATGTTCAAATTTATAATTGTAGTAATGTGGGATTACTTGCTAGAACTGGAAACATCGTTGGAAGAAATGTTGTCATAAATAATTGTGGTGAAACAAGTTTAGCTTGTTCATTTGGAGGCTCTTATGAATTTACACATTGTACATTTGCAAACTATTGGCCAAAACCTAATCAAACATCCGTTTTGATTGATGATTTTGATGGAAGTGCAACTTATGCTTTAACAAAAGCCGATTTTAGAAATTGTATCATTTTTGGTTCACCAAATTTAGCTATTTCATTAAATAAAGAAGGAACAACTTTTAATTACCAATTCGATCATTGTTTAATTAAATTTGCTGATTTTAGCAACCAGTTTACAACACACCCTGAGTATCAATTTACTGGAACAAATTATACAAACTGTATTATTGCAACTAATTCCACAGTTAATAAACCTGATTTTTTTAACACAGACAACAATGAATTAATTATAGGTGCGGATTCAGCAGCAAAAGAAATGGCAAATTCAACATATTCTACTTTTAATGATATATTAAACAAACCTAGAAATATTACTAATGGATATGACATTGGAGCTTACAATTTCATTGTTTTTCCAAATTAATAACTTAAACCAAACCAATATGAAAAAAATAACTTTATCACTACTTATAGTATCAATGAGTATTATTTCGTGTAAAAAAGAAGAAGCAAAAGTTGAAACAACTACACCAGAAATTACAACCGAGACTACCAAAATAGCCGAAGTAACTCCAGACTCTGCAGCTGTTGCAAAAGCTTGGGCAGATTATGCAACTCCTTCTGCAGCACATGAAATGCTTGCAAAAGATACAGGAACTTGGGATGCAGATATGACTTTTTGGATGCCAGATAACCCTGAACCTCAAAAAGCTACTTCTGTGGCAACTTACAAAATGATTTTAGATGGTAAATATCAAGAAGGTGTTTTTAAAGGAAATATGTTTGGTATGGATTTCGAAGGTCGTGGTATGACTGCTTATGACAATGCTTCTAAAGAATATATTGCAACTTGGGCTGATAATATGGGAACAGGTTTGTTAGTTTCTCGTGGTCATTATGACGAAGCAACTAAAACAATTACTTTTAGCGGAGCAATGGTTGATCCTGTAACTGGTAAAGAAAAAAAGATAAAAGAGATAATTACTTATATTGATGTTGACAATCAAAAAATGGAAATGTTCGATATAAATGCTGAAGGTAAAGAATTTAAAACCATGGAAATTCTTTCGAAAAGAAGAAAATAATTAATTAAAAACTGTCATTAACAATTGGCAGTTTTTTTTGTTATTAAGTTTAGTTAGTTTTTTTTGAACTTCAGTTTTTTTAGAATAAATTTGCACTTTATAAACAACAACACAAAACAACTACATACAATGATTCATTTCTTCGGGAACAAAACCAACAAGGTTTTTGCAGTTCAGTCGCAAAACGAATTTTCAACAGAAGACATCAACAAATTAAATTGGCTTTTTGGCAGCGCTCATAAAATTGAAAAATCCGTACTTACGGATTTTTTTGTTGGTCCACGTGCAGCAATGATAACGCCTTGGAGTACTAATGCTGTTGAAATTACTCAGAATATGGGAATTTCAGGAATTATTAGAATTGAAGAATTTGAACCTTGCAATGCAGATTTTAAAGATTTTGACCCAATGATTTCTCAAAAATATACTGAATTAAATCAGGATATTTACACGATTAATGTGCAACCAGAAGCAATTCTTGATATAGATGATATTGCAGCTTACAACAAATCTGAAGGTTTAGCTTTAAATGATGAAGAAGTAGAATATTTAAATAATTTAGCTACCAAATTAGGTAGAAAATTAACCGATTCTGAAATATTTGCTTTCTCACAGGCCAATTCAGAGCACTGTCGTCATAAAATCTTCAACGGAACATTTATAATTGATGGAGAAGAAATGCCAACTTCTTTATTCAAATTAATTAGAAAAACATCAGAAACAAATCCAAATGATATTGTTTCAGCTTATAAAGACAATGTAGCCTTTGTAAAAGGCCCAAGAGTTGAACAATTTGCTCCTAAAAGCGCTGATAAACCCGACTTTTACGAAAAGAAAGAATTTGATTCTGTAATTTCATTAAAAGCAGAAACGCATAATTTTCCAACAACAGTTGAACCTTTTAACGGTGCCGCAACGGGTTCTGGTGGAGAAATTCGCGATCGTTTAGCTGGTGGACAAGGTTCATTACCTTTAGCGGGAACTGCTGTTTACATGACTTCGTATTCTCGTTTAGAGTCTAACAAGCCATGGGAAAATGGCATGGAAGAACGTAAATGGTTATACCAAACTCCAGTGGATATCTTAATTAAAGCTTCTAATGGAGCTTCCGATTTTGGTAATAAATTCGGCCAACCTCTAATTTCGGGTTCTATTCTTACGTTTGAACATGAAGAAGATGCGCGTAAACTTGGTTTCGATAAAGTTATCATGCAAGCAGGTGGAATAGGTTACGGAAAATTAAATCAAGCAATTAAGAAAAAACCACAAGAAGGAGATAAAATTGTAATTCTTGGTGGAGAAAATTATAGAATTGGAATGGGCGGAGCCGCTGTTTCTTCAGCAGACACTGGTGAATTTAGTTCAGGAATTGAATTAAATGCCATTCAACGTTCTAATCCAGAAATGCAAAAACGTGCTGCTAATGCTATTCGTGGTTTAGTAGAAAGCGATAATAATCCTATTGTTTCTATTCACGATCATGGTGCTGGCGGACATTTAAATTGTTTAACAGAACTAGTTGAAGAAACTGGAGGTTTAATCGATTTAGACAAATTACCTGTGGGCGACCCTACTCTTTCCGCTAAAGAAATTATCGGTAACGAATCGCAAGAAAGAATGGGATTGGTTATTGGTAAAAAAGATATCGACATTTTACAAC
>CAZLGK010000032.1:0-17389 GCA_964559365.1 uncultured Flavobacterium sp. | reverse complement strand
ATTACCTGTGGGCGACCCTACTCTTTCCGCTAAAGAAATTATCGGTAACGAATCTCAAGAAAGAATGGGATTAGTAATTGGTCAAAAAGATATGGACATATTACAACGAATTGCTGACAGAGAACGTTCACCTATGTATGAAGTTGGTGATGTTACTAACGATCATCGTTTTGCTTTTGAATCAAAAACTACAGGCGCAAAACCAATGGATTATGCTTTAGAAGACTTCTTTGGTAGTTCTCCAAAAACAATAATGACAGATTCTTCAATTCAAAGAAAATATTCTGACTTTGAATACGACAAAAAACATGTTTCAACTTATTTAGAACAAGTATTACAATTAGAAGCTGTTGCTTGTAAAGACTGGCTAACAAATAAAGTAGACAGATGTGTTGGTGGTAAAGTTGCCAAACAACAATGTGTAGGTCCGTTACAATTACCTTTAAATAATGTTGGTGTTATGGCATTAGATTTTAATGGTAAAGAAGGTATAGCAACTTCAATTGGCCACTCGCCTATAGCAGCTTTAGTTGATCCCGTTGCAGGAAGTAGAACAGCTATTGCAGAAGCTTTATCTAATATTATTTGGGCACCAATTAAAGATAATTTAAAAGGAATTTCACTTTCAGCGAACTGGATGTGGGCTTGTAAAAACGAAGGCGAAGATGCTCGTTTATACCAAGCTGTTAAAGGGTGTTCTGATTTTGCATTGGAATTAGGAATCAATATCCCAACAGGAAAAGATTCGCTTTCTATGAAGCAAAAATATCCAAATGATGAAGTAATTGCACCAGGAACGGTTATTATTTCAGCTGCTGGAAATTGTACAAATATTACTAAAGTTGTGGAACCGGTTTTACAAAAAGAAGGTGGTTCAATTTACTATATCAATTTATCGCAAGACGAATTTAAATTAGGTGGTTCTTCATTTGCTCAAACATTAAATAAAATTGGAAACGATGTACCAACTATAAAAGATGCTGCATTCTTTAAAAATGCATTCAATACTATTCAAGAATTAATTAAAGACCGTCAAATTGTTGCAGGACATGATATAGGAAGTGGAGGATTAATTACTACTTTATTAGAGATGTGCTTTTCAGATGTTAATTTAGGTGCGAAGATTGATTTCTCTGTATTTGAAGAAAAAGATATTATTAAATATTTATTTGCTGAAAATATTGGAATTGTTTTCCAAGCTAAAGAAGATGCTGTTCTAGAAAACAAATTAAAAGAGAATAACGTTTCTTTTTATAAATTAGGAACAGTTACAAACGATGAAAGACTAGAATTTGGTCCTTGCGGATTAGATATTCCAAAATACAGAGATATTTGGTTTAAGACTTCTTATTTATTAGATACTAAACAATCTAAAAACGGAACTGCAAAAGAACGTTTTGAAAATTACAAAAACCAAGCTTTAACTTATACTTTTCCATCTCATTTTACTGGAAAAGCACCATTAATTGATGATTCGAAACCAAGACCTAAAGCAGCAATTATTCGTGAAAAAGGAAGTAATTCTGAACGTGAAATGGCAAATGCTATGTATTTAGCAGGTTTTGATGTTAAAGATGTTCATATGACTGATTTGATTTCGGGTCGTGAAACATTAGAGGACATTCAATTTATTGGAGCTGTTGGTGGATTCTCAAATTCAGATGTACTAGGTTCTGCTAAAGGTTGGGCTGGGGCATTTTTATATAACGAAAAAGCAAATACAGCTTTAAAGAATTTCTTTAAAAGAAAAAATACACTTTCTGTTGGAATTTGTAACGGTTGTCAGCTTTGGATGGAATTAGAATTAATTAATCCAGAACATGAAGTACATGGAAAAATGCTTCATAATAACTCTAACAAGCACGAAAGTATTTTTACTTCGGTAACCATACAAAAAAATAATTCAGTAATGCTTTCTTCTTTAGAAGGAACAACGCTTGGAGTTTGGGTTTCTCATGGTGAAGGAAAATTTGATTTACCTTATAGTGAAGAAAAATACAATATTGTAGGTAAATACGGTTACGATGCTTATCCAGCGAATCCAAATGGTTCTGATTACAACACAGCAATGATGTGTGACGCTTCAGGAAGACATTTAGTGATGATGCCACATATTGAACGTTCAACTTTTCCATGGAACTGGGCGCATTATCCAGACAGAGGTCAGAAAGACGAAGTTTCTCCATGGCATGAAGCTTTTGTAAATGCTAAAAATTGGATTGATAATCAATAATAATAATATTTCTTATAAATATAAAACCTTAATTTCACATTAAATTAAGGTTTTATATTTTTATATGCACGCATAACATTCTTACTTTCAATAAGATATAAAAAGTTTAATCTCAATGATTTAATTAATTGGTAAATTAATTATATTTTCATATTTTGCGTAAATAATAAATTGTAAAATATGAATAATATCACTCGCTTATTTGACTTTCCATATTATCAATTGGAAAAATATAATTTATCTGATTCATTAGTTACAAAATATGATAATGATTGGATTAAAACATCTACTAAAGAATATTTAGACAAAGCCAATACATTTTCAAGAGGGTTAATGAAATTGGGGGTCAATAAAAATGATAAGATCGCCATAATATCATCAAACAATAGATCTGAATGGCATATTTGTGACATTGGTATATTACAAACTGGTGCACAAAATGTTCCTATATACCCAACAATTTCTAGTGAGGATTATGAATATATATTAAATCATTCAGAATCAATATATTGTTTTGTATCTGACATTGAAGTTTATGATAAAATTAAACAAATTAAATCTAATGTTCCTTCATTAAAAGAAATATACTCTTTTAATGATATTGAAGGTTGTAAAAGCTGGAAAGAAGTTTTAAATTTAGGTGAAGATGAATCTTTACAAAATAAAGTAGAAGAACGTAAGAATAACGTTCTTGAAACTGATTTAGCAACTATAATATATACTTCAGGAACAACAGGTAGACCTAAAGGAGTAATGTTAACTCATCAAAATATAGTTTCTGATGTATTAATGAGTGCAAAGAGAGTTCCTTTAAGAGCTGGAGATACTCGAGCTTTAAGTTTTCTTCCTATCTGTCACATTTTTGAAAGAATGTTAATTTATTTATACCAATATTACGGTATATCAATATATTTCGCTGAAAGTATTGAAAAAATAAGTGATAACTTAAAAGAAGTACATCCACACGTAATGTCTGTTGTACCTCGTTTACTAGAGAAAGTTTATGATAAAATCTATGCTAAAGGAGCTGATTTAACTGGTATTAAGAAAAAATTATTCTTCTGGGCTTTAGATTTAGGTATGGACTACAAACCTTACGGAGAAAACGGTGCATGGTATGAATTTAAACTAAAAATAGCTCGTAAAATAATATTTTCTAAGTGGCAAGAAGGTCTGGGTGGAGAATTAGAATTATTAGTTTGTGGTAGTGCAGCATTACAAACAAGATTATCAAAAGTCTTTTGTGCTGCAAATATTCCAGTAATGGAAGGTTATGGCCTAACAGAAACCTCACCAGTTATATCTGTTAATGACATGCGTAATAGAGGATTTAGAGTTGGAACAGTAGGAAAAGTTATCGAAGGAGTTGAAGTTAAGATTGCTGAAGATGGTGAAATTCTATGTAAAGGCCCTAATGTAATGATAGGATATTATAAAGATGAAGAAAAAACGAATGAAGTTTTAGTAAATGGTTATTTCCATACTGGCGATATTGGAGAAATCGATACTGATGGTTTCCTAAAAATTACAGATCGTAAAAAAGAAATGTTTAAAACTTCAGGAGGAAAATACATTGCTCCTCAAGTATTAGAAAATTCTTTTAAACAATCACGATTTATTGAACAAATTATGGTAATTGGTGATGGTGAAAAAATGCCAGCGGCATTTATTCAACCAAGTTTTGAGTTTTTACAAGAATGGGCTTCTAGAAAAAAAATAATGCTTGGAAATTCTAATCAAGAAATAGTTACTAATAAAGAAGTAATAGATAGAATACAAGAAGAAGTTAATGAGATAAATGAAAAGTTTGGAAATTGGGAAAAAATTAAACGATTTGAACTTACTCCTGAGGTTTGGTCAATTGATGGAGGTCACCTTACTCCAACTATGAAATTAAAAAGAAAGATTATAAAAGAAATGTATTCTGATTTATACAATAAAATATACAACTAATTATATTTTGACACCTTAACTTCTAATTGTTAAGGTGTTTTTTTTATTTTTTTTAAAATATTCTTAAAATACTATGCGCGCATAGTATTTTTTTTTTTATCTTTGAAATTAGTTATTTTTTATATGAAGGAAAAAACAATAGATTATGTATTAAGAGCAACCTGGCAAGCAGTTGCGAGAATGTACAATGAAGAAGCTTCAAAGTATGGAGCTACAATGGCAACTGGTTTTGCTTTACTTAGTATAGATAGAGAAAAAGGAACTCCTTCAACATCATTAGGACCTAAAATGGGAATGGAAGCAACAAGTCTAACAAGAACATTGAAGTCGATGGAAGAAAGAGGACTAATAACAAGAAAAAAAAATCCAACGGATGGTCGTGGTGTTCTAATTCATTTAACTGAAGAAGGCTTAGATAAAAGAGAATTATCAAAAACTACCGTTTTAAACTTTAATGAAACAATTAAAAAACATGTAACCGAAGAACAACTTCAAAATTTTATGGAGGTATCGGAAATAATAAATGAATTAATTGCAGATAAAAAAATTTTTATTGAAGAAGAACTAAAAACTAAAACAAAATAGTCTCGAGTAAATCGAGTTAATCAAAATTAAATTAACAGATGAAACGTAATATTAAAAAAGTTGCTGTTATTGGTTCAGGAATTATGGGAAGTGGAATTGCTTGCCATTTCGCAAATATTGGTGTAGAAGTACTTTTACTAGATATTGTTCCTAGAGAATTAACAGCTGTAGAAGAAAAGAAAGGATTAACTTTAGAAAGTAAAGCAGTTAGAAATCGTTTAGTAAACGATCATTTGACTAAAGCGTTGAAATCTAAACCATCTCCTATTTATCATCCAAGTTTTGCCAATAGAATTACTACCGGTAACACGACAGATGATATGGCAAAAATTGCAGATGTAGATTGGATTATTGAAGTAGTTGTAGAAAGACTTGACATCAAAAAACTAGTTTTCGAACAAGTTGAAAAATACAGAAAGTCTGGTACATTAATAACTTCAAACACTTCTGGAATTCCTATTCAGTTTATGAGTGAAGGAAGAAGTGAAGATTTTCAAAAACACTTTTGTGGAACGCACTTTTTTAATCCAGCACGTTACTTAAAATTATTCGAAATTATTCCAGGTCCTAAAACTTCTCAAGATGTATTAGATTTCTTGAATGGTTATGGCGAAAAATTCTTAGGAAAAACTTCTGTAGTTGCTAAAGATACTCCAGCTTTTATTGGAAATAGAATTGGAATCTTCGGAATCCAAAGTTTATTCCACCAAGTAAAAGAAATGGGATTAACAGTTGAAGAAGTTGATAAATTAACCGGACCAGTTATTGGTCGTCCAAAATCAGCTACCTTTAGAACAGTTGATGTTGTAGGTTTAGATACTTTAGTACATGTTGCTAATGGAATTTATGAGAACTGTCCAAAAGACGAATCTCATGAATTATTTAAACTTCCTGAGTTTGTAAACAAAATGATGGAAAATCAATGGCTTGGAAGTAAATCAGGACAAGGTTTTTATAAAAAAGAAGGAAAAGAAATTTTAGCTTTAGATTTAGAAACTTTAGAATATAGAACAAGTAAAAAAGCTTCTTTTGCGACTTTAGAATTAACAAAAACAATTGACAAACCAATTGATAGATTCAAAGTATTAGTAAAAGGAAAAGATAAAGCAGGTGAATTCTACAGAAAGAATTTCGCTTCAATGTTCCAATATTGTTCAAACCGTATTCCAGAAATCACTGAAGACTTTTACAAGATTGACGATGCTATGAAAGCTGGTTTCGGTTGGGAAAATGGTCCTTTCGAAATTTGGGATGCAATTGGTGTTGAAAAAGGAATAGAATTAATGAGAGTAGAAGGTTATACTCCAGCTGCTTGGGTTATTGATATGATTGCTTCTGGAAATACTAATTTCTATTCAGTAAAAGATGGAGCAACTCACTTCTACTCTATTCCAAATAAAAAAGTAGAAAAAATTCCTGGTCAAGACGCATTCATTATTTTGAATAACATACGCGACAATAAAAAAGTATGGAACAATAGCGATTCTATCATTACTGATTTGGGTGATGGAATTATCAATTTAGAATTTACTTCAAAAATGAATTCAATTGGTGCTGGTGTTTTACAAGGAATTAATAAAGCCATAGATATTGCTGAAAAAGATTATAACGGTTTAGTTATTGGAAATCAAGGAACAAATTTCTCTGTTGGAGCTAACTTAGGAATGATTTTCATGATGGCAGTAGAGCAAGAATATGACGAATTAAATATGGCTATAAAAATGTTTCAAGACACTATGATGCGTTGTCGTTATTCTGCAATCCCAGTAATTGCAGCTCCTCATGGAATGACACTTGGTGGTGGTTGTGAATTAACAATGCACGCAGATACAGCTGTCGCTGCTGCTGAGACATATATTGGATTAGTAGAATTTGGAGTTGGAGTAATTCCAGGTGGAGGTGGCTCTAAAGAAATGGCTTTAAGAGCTTCTGACCTTTTCCGTAAAAACGATGTAGAATTAAACGTTCTTCAAGAATACTTCTTAACTGTTGGTATGGCAAAAGTTGCCACATCTGCTTACGAAGGTTTTGACACTGGAGTTTTACAAAAAGGTAGAGATATTGTAGTAGTAAATAAAGACCGTCAAATTGCAACTGCAAAACAAGTAGCATTACAAATGGCGGAACAAGGATATACACAAGCACCAAAAAGAAAAGATGTTAAAGTTCTTGGAAAACAAGCATTAGGAATGTTCTTAGTAGGAACAGACAGTATGGAAGCTGGTAAATATATATCTGAGCACGATAAGAAAATTGCAAACAAATTGGCTTATGTAATGGCTGGTGGAGATTTATCTGAACCTACTTTAGTTACAGAACAATATTTGTTAGATTTAGAAAGAGAAGCTTTTTTATCTCTTACAGGTGAAAGAAAATCTTTAGAAAGAATACAACACATGTTAACTAAAGGAAAACCATTAAGAAACTAAAATTATGAAAACAGCATATATAGTAAAAGCATATAGAACGGCAGTTGGTAAAGCTCCAAAAGGCGTATTTCGTTTCAAAAGACCTGATGAATTGGCTGCTGAAACAATCGAACACATGATGAATGAGTTACCAAATTTCGACAAAACACGTATTGACGATGTAATGGTTGGTAATGCGATGCCCGAAGCTGAGCAAGGATTAAATGTAGCCCGATTAATTTCATTAATGGGATTAAAAATAGAAGACGTTCCAGGAGTAACCGTAAATAGGTATTGTGCTTCAGGGATTGAAACTATTGGTATGGCTACAGCTAAAATTCAATCAGGAATGGCAAATTGTATTATAGCAGGTGGCGCAGAAAGCATGAGTTTTATTCCTATGGGAGGTTATAAACCAACTCCAGATTATAAAATATCAAAAGCTGGTCATGAAGATTATTATTGGGGAATGGGTTTAACTGCAGAAGCTGTGGCAAACCAATTTAAAGTTTCTCGCGAAGATCAAGATGAATTTGCTTTTAAATCACATATGAAGGCTTTAAAAGCTCAAGAGGAAGGAAGGTTTAATGACCAAATCGTTCCTATTACTGTGAACGAAACTTTTGTGAATGAAAACGGCAAAAAAGAAACACGTTCATACGTTGTAAATAAAGATGAAGGTCCAAGAGCTGGTACTTCAGTTGAAGCTTTAGCAAAATTACGTCCAGTATTTGCTGCTGATGGAAGTGTAACTGCTGGAAACTCATCTCAAATGAGTGATGGTGCTGCATTTGTATTGGTAATGAGTGAAGAAATGGTGAAAGAATTAAATCTTGAACCAATTGCAAGATTAGTAAACTTTGCTTCTGCAGGTGTTGAACCAAGAATCATGGGGATTGGACCTGTAAAAGCGATTCCAAAAGCCCTAAAACAAGCTGGTTTAAAACAATCAGATATTGATTTAATAGAGTTAAACGAAGCATTCGCTTCTCAATCATTAGCTGTAATTAGAGAATTAGGTTTAAATCCTGATATCGTAAACGTAAATGGTGGGGCAATTGCATTAGGTCACCCTCTAGGTTGTACTGGTGCAAAATTATCAGTCCAATTATTTGATGAAATGCGTAAGCGTGGAAATGCAAAATACGGAATGGTAACAATGTGTGTAGGAACCGGACAAGGTACAGCAGGTATTTATGAATTTTTAAAATAACATTATAAAATATAAGTCATGGCAGATATTATCAGAGGAGGTCAATTCCTAGTAAAAGAAACAAAATGCGAAGACATCTTCACACCAGAGGATTTTTCAGAAGAGCAAATTATGATGCGTGATTCGGTTATCGAATTCGTAGACAAAGAACTTTGGCCAAACAAAGAACGTTTTGAAAAGAAAGATTACGCACTTACAGAAGAAGTAATGAAAAAAGCAGGTGACTTAGGTTACTTAAGCATTGCTGTTCCTGAAGCTTATGGTGGAATGGGAATGGGATTTACTAATACTGTTTTAGTTTGTGATTATATTTCTGGAGCAACTGGATCGTTTTCAACAGCTTTTGGTGCACATACTGGAATTGGAACAATGCCAATCACTTTGTATGGAACAGAAGAACAGAAACAAAAATATGTGCCAAAATTAGCTTCAGGTGAATGGTTTGGAGCATATTGTTTAACTGAACCAGGTGCTGGATCTGATGCCAACTCAGGAAAAACAAAAGCAGTTTTATCTGAAGACGGAAAATATTATAGTATCACTGGAGGAAAAATGTGGATTTCCAATGCTGGTTTCTGTCAATTATTTATAGTTTTCGCTAGAATTGGTGATGATAAAAATATTACAGGTTTCATCGTTGAAAATGATCCTTCAAACGGTATTTCATTAGGAGACGAAGAACACAAATTAGGTATTCGTTCTTCTTCAACTCGTCAGGTTTTCTTCAATGAGACTAAAGTTCCGGTTGAAAATATGTTGGCTGGACAAGGTGAAGGGTTTAAAATTGCGATGAATGCATTAAATGTAGGTCGTATTAAATTAGCTGCTGCTTGTTTAGAAGCACAAAGAAGAACTATTACTACAGCTGTTAATTATGCAAACGAAAGAATGCAATTTAATGTTCCTATTTCTAGCTTTGGAGCAATCCAGGCAAAATTAGCAGAAATGGCTACAAATTCTTATGCTGGTGAAAGTGCAACATACAGAGCTGCTTACGATATTGAAACAAGAATTAATATAAGAACTCAAGAAGGAAACTCGCATCAAGAAGCAGAATTAAAAGGTGTTGAAGAATTTGCTATTGAATGTTCTATCTTAAAAGTTGCCGTTTCAGAAGATGTACAATCATGTACAGATGAAGGAATTCAAATTTTTGGTGGAATGGGATTCTCTGAAGATGCACCAATGGAAAGTGCTTGGAGAGATGCTCGTATTGCAAGAATTTACGAAGGAACTAACGAAATAAACAGAATGTTATCTGTAGGAATGTTAGTGAAGAAAGCTATGAAAGGTCACGTTGATTTATTAGGTCCTGCAATGGCTGTGGCTGAAGAATTAATGGGTATTCCATCGTTTGATGTTCCTGATTATTCAGAATTATTTGCTGAAGAGAAAGAAATGTTAGCGAAATTGAAAAAAGTATTCTTAATGGTTGCTGGTGCAGCTGTACAAAAATATGGGGCCGAATTAGAGTCTCATCAACAATTATTAATGGCAGCTTCAGATATTTTAATTGAAATATATATGGCTGAAAGCACTATTCTTAGAACTGAAAAATTAGCTAAGAAAGAAGGTGCTGATAAAGTACAAGAACAAATTGCAATGGCGCAATTATATTTATATCATGCAGTTGATATTATTAACCAAAAAGGAAAAGAAGGAATCGTATCTTTTGCTGAAGGTGATGAACAACGTATGATGCTGATGGGACTTAAACGTTTTACAAAATATACGAATATGCCAAATGTAATTGGCTTACGTGAAAAAATTGCTGCAAAATTAATTAGCGAAAATAAATACGCGTTTTAAATTAACAGCAATCTTTTGGTTTAGTTTGTTTGATTAAAAAAGGCTCAATTTAAATTGAGCCTTTTTTTTATTTATTTAAATATGCTAAAACATTTTTCTCAATTCGTTCATTAATGCTTGATATATCAGCTTTTATAAATTTTTCACCAATAATCTTTTCGTAAAGCTCAATATATCTTTCCGAAACTGTTGCAATATATTCTTCAGACATTTCAGGAATTTGTTGACCTTCTTTTCCTTGAAATCCGTTAGCAATTAACCATTGACGAACAAACTCTTTCGATAATTGTTTTTGAGCTTCTCCTCTATCTTGTCTTTCTTGATAACCATCGGCATAAAAGTAACGTGAAGAATCTGGTGTATGAATTTCGTCAATTAGAACAATTTTTCCATCTTTAGTTTTCCCAAATTCATATTTAGTATCAACCAAAATTAATCCTCTTGAAGCAGCAATTTCAGTTCCTCTTTGGTATAATGCTTTTGTGTATTTCTCTAAAACTAAATAGTCTTCCTCACTAACAATTCCTTTAGCTAAAATATCTTCTCGAGAAATATCTTCATCATGTTCTCCATTCTCTGCTTTTGTAGAAGGAGTAATAATTGGCATTGGAAATTTGTCATTTTCTTTTAATCCTTCTGGTAATGATACTCCACATAAAATTCTTTTTCCTAATGCATATTCTCTTGCAGCGTGACCTGCTAAATATCCGCGAATTACCATTTCAACTTTAAATGGTTCGCATAAATGTCCAACTGCAACACTTGGATCTGGAGTATCAACTAACCAATTTGGAACAATATCTTGGGTTAATTCCATGAATTTTGTTGCAATTTGATTTAAAATTTGACCTTTATAAGGTATCCCTTTTGGCATAACTACGTCGAAAGCAGAAAGCCTATCTGTAGCAACCATAACCAATAAATCATCATTGATATTGTAAACCTCTCTTACTTTCCCATGATAAACCGATTTTTGGCCTGGAAAATTGAAATTAGTAGTAGTAATTGTATTCATTAGGTGTTTGTGTTGTTGTATAGTGCAAATGTAGATTGTTTCTTTGTATCTTCAAAAATAATTATAAATAAAAACCCGTCTATTTTATATTTAATAAACGGGCTTTAGGTAGTATAATTTTTCATTATTAATTCATTGTAATTAATTTATCTTTTTTTATTTCTTTTTTTGACATTTGTGTTTCTTTAATTGGAAGTGGTCCATATGGTAAACGCAAACCAACATGTTCTGATGTTATATTTCCTAAACTATCTTTATCATCTGCTCTATTTGCAACAATATGCCATGAAAATTTAACATTTGAAGTACCTTTTGCTAATTCTTTAACCTTAAAACCATCAATTGATTTATCAGTAACAAATACTCCTGCACAGTCACCTTCAAGTTGAATAAAAACTTTTAAAGGGTGTTTTTCATCAATATATAATGCTTTTTTAAGAACAGGATCAATTTCAACATATGCTTCACCATTTATTAATTGTGAAGTTCCATAATCTTCAAACAAAATTTCTGGAGCTTCTGGTGAAAATAAAATTCTAGGTTTGTTTTCTGAATCCATAATCATTGTAGAATTTGAGCCATTTCCAATTACTTTAAAATTTGTTCCACCACCTCCAGTAGCATTTGCGTTATATTTAATACCTACGTATGCATAAGATTGACCAGTTACACCTCCGTTAAAGTAACCTCCATATAAACTTCTTCTAGAAGCCAAACCTCCATTTGGTGAAATATTATCAATTCCAGCAATTTTAGCAAAAGCACTATTGTTTAAAGTAGCTGTATTATTGTCAGAATCTAAAGAAAATCCTCCTCCAGAATTTGAATAGTGAGAAGGGTTGGAAGGAGTTCCATAACCATTAGAACCGTAAACTCCTACATAAGGACCAGAACCAGCAACACCTGCTCCTGTGCTTGGAAAAATACTGAAACCTGCACCAGAACCTCCTAAAACTGAAGTTCCTCCATCATTTATATTTGTTGCCCAAAGTGCATTACCTACTGTATCATCATTTCGGCCTCTTAATGCATCATTAAAATTACCAGCAGTATTGACATATAATTTTGTCCATGCATCACCTGGAGAATTTATTGCAACATTACCATCAGAACGAACTACAGCTCTTTGTAAATTATTTGTTCTGAAAATTAAATTTGTATTATCTCGTGTCCCTAAGAAGTTGATAGCGGGGTTAGTACCTGAATTTCCAAGAAGAGACCAATCCCTTCCTCCAGTACCATCTAATGCTACCCAAAATGATCCATCCCAAAAGTAAAAACCAGGAGATACATTAAATGGGGTTATTCCATTTGTTGAAGTGTTATACACTAAAGTTCCTTCAACTAAAGCTCCACCTTGAGGATTAATAACTGGAAGAGCTACGTTTCTTGATGTCAAGGCTACTTTAGAAATTAGAACACCTTGAGTATTTGAATTAATGTCTAAAAATGCTTGTGGGCTAGTAGTTCCTATACCCACTTGAGCATTAGTCATACAAAAGCAAACTAATGCAATTAGTGTTAGGTAATTTTTTTTCATAATGGTAGTTTTTTGAGTTCATAGTTAGTTTATTAAAATATTATGTTTTAAAGATATTAAAAAAAATAATTATGCAAGCATATATATTAAACATTTTTTATTTTTTTTGTTAAAAAAATAAAAAATTAATTAAAAAAAAGAATTTTAATATAATTATTCTTACTTATTAGGTATTAACAATAGTAATATTGTAAAAAAAAGACGTTTTATATAAAACGTCTTTTGAAATAAAGAAATGAATATTAAAGTACTTTCTTCTTAATTATAAAGTTAAAAAGTTGGTAGCCTGCAAATTTTCTAAAATACTTCATGAAATTTGCATCAAAACCAATAGTGTATTTTCTAAAACTTTTGGAAGGGTTATTCGCAATTGAAAACAATTTATTCACAATTGTAGTTGTAAGGTTTTTATTTTTACTCGTTTTTTTGTTCAGAATATTATTAATAGCATCCATCATTTTATTATATGATGGTATTGTAGAATCTTCGCACTTAGTAACATTACTTTGGAAATCTGTTGGAGCGTTTCCAAATTGAACCGTACTTACACTTATATTAAAATCTATTAATTCATAAGACATACATTCTGAGAAACTTTCAACAGCTTGTTTTGTAGAATGATAAAAATTCCCTAAAGGCAAATTAACTAAACCTGCAATCGAAGTAATATTGATGAACTGTCCATAATTTTGTTCTCTAAAAATCGGAATAAAAGCTCTGCAAACTTTTACTACTCCCAACCAATTTACATTTACAATGTTATTTATTTTAGAATCTTCAGAAAGCTCCACAAAACTTCTATAACCTAATCCCGCATTATTAATAATAACATCAATAGTGGTAAAATCCTTTAGAATTTGATTTTTGGCTTCTTCAATGTTTTCAGTAGAAGTCACATCCAGTTGATAACACTTCACATTAGGATATCCTTCTAAATCTTCTGCCAAATCTAAACTTATCATCGTAGCAATTACATTCCAGCCGTTATCCGCAAAATGTTTAGTAGTTAACTTTCCAAGTCCTCCAGAAGCACCTGTTATGAGTACATTTTTCAATAGAATAAATTTTAATAGTACAAATAAAGATTAATAAAAAAGAAATAACAAAAAGTTTATAAAATAAATGAGGAGCTTATATAAACTCCTCATTTATAATTAATCGTGATTTTCTATTTTTTTATAAGCATCAATTACTTTTTTAACCAATTTATGTCTTACGATATCTTTATCATCTAAATAAATAATTCCAATTCCTTCAATATCTTTTAAAACTAATATAGCTTCTTTTAATCCAGAAATAGTTCTTCGAGGTAAATCAACTTGACCTGGATCACCAGTAACCATGAATTTAGCATTTTTACCCATTCGTGTTAAAAACATTTTCATTTGATTATGAGTTGTGTTCTGTGCCTCATCTAATATAACAAAAGCATTGTCTAAAGTTCGTCCACGCATAAATGCCAAAGGTGCAATTTGAATAATACCTTTCATAATATAATCGTCTAAAGTATTAGGAGGCAACATATCACGTAATGCATCATACAATGGCTGCATATATGGGTCTAATTTTTCTTTCATATCTCCTGGAAGAAAACCTAAATTTTCTCCAGCTTCTACTGCAGGTCTAGTTAAAATAATTCTTTTAACTTGTTTTTCCTTAAGAGCTTTTACTGCCATTGCAACACCTGTATAGGTTTTTCCAGTACCAGCAGGGCCAATAGCAAAAACCATGTCGTTTTTCATTACTAAATCAACTAACTTTTGTTGATTTGGAGTCATTGCTTTAATTAGCTTACCTCCTATTCCATGAACCAAAATTCTATCGCTATTATCCATATGCTGAACTTCTTGAGCATTACTTTCTAATACTCTAAGAATAACATTGTCATCAATTCTATTATAACGAGAAAAGTGTTGCATTAATCTTCTAAAACGAATTTCAAACTCATCAAGGATTTCTTCTTCGCCATAAGCCTTAAGAAGTGTTCCCCTGGCAACAATTTTTAACTTTGGATAATATTTTTTGATTGCTTCAAGATGAACATCTTGAGCACCCCAAAATTCTTTTGGAGTAATGTCCGTTAATTCAATAATTCTTTCGTTCAAAGGCTTTTTATTTTAATTATTTTTCTTGTGCTGAAAATACATTAGCTTTGTATTCAAATTTAAGGAAAACTATTTTTGAATTTAGAATAAGTTATAAACAAAAAAATGTCAATAATTACTTTAACAACTGATTTTGGATTAAAAGACCACTTTGTTGGTTCTTTAAAAGGCAAACTAATCTCAGGTCATAGTGAAGCTAGAATTATAGATATTTCTCATGATATAGATTTATTTAACACCCTTGAAGCTGCTTATTGTATCTCTGCAGCATATGATAGTTTTCCAAAGGGTACAATTCATATTATTGGTGTTGATAGTGAACGAACTATTAACAAACAACATATTGCAATTCAATGGGACGACCATTACTTTATTTGTGCTGATAATGGTATATTAAGTTCACTAACTCAAAAAAAAGTTGCTCAAAAAATAGTAGCCATAAATATTCATGACAGACTTAATAAAGATGCAACAGATATGGATGTATTTATTGCAGTTGCTTGTCATATAGCTCGAGGAGGCTTATTAAACGTAGTTGGTAAAGAGATTAATGAATTAAAGAAAGTTAATGAATTAGTTGCAACCGTTTCAGATGATTTAACAATAATTAAAGGAAATATCGTTTATATAGATCACTTCGGGAATTGTGTTACAAATATTTCTAAAAAAATGTTTCAAGAAGTTCATAGAAATAGATCTTTTGACATAATATTTAATAATAAAAAGATAAGTACTATTAAAAACAGTTATTCTGACTTCAATACAAACGAAAAATATTCATTAAAAGATTTTGAAGGTGAACGCTTGGCATTATTTAATGAAAATAATTTTTTAGAAATTGCCATATATAAAAGTAACCCTAAAACAGTTGGCTCAGCCTCTACTTTATTTGGGCTAAAATTTAGAGATGTAATAACAATAGAATTTAAATAAAATGTTTGTACGAATTGTAAAATTGCGTTTTCACGAGGAAAACATTATTCCTTTTTTAGAAAACTTCGAAGAAGTTAAAAATCAAATTAGAGGTTTTAATGGAAACCAATTTTTAGAATTATATCAAGATAAAAACGATAAAAGAACATTTTTCACTTACAGCTATTGGGAAAGTGAAGCACATTTAGAAGCATATAGAAACTCTGATTTATTTAAAGACGTTTGGAGTTATACCAAGACTTTATTTAGTGATAAACCTGAAGCTTGGAGTGTAGACAAAATTGCTTCTTTAGTTTAAAAGTTTTATTTACATAAGTAATTAATAGTTGCTAAAGTTTTTAAACTAAAATATTACATTTGTCATTATTAAATATTAATACAATTATTTAAAAAAAACAATCTTAAATAAATGAAAGCATTATTATTAAGAGAAATAAAATCCTTTTTTGGTTCACCAATTGGTTATCTTGTAATTGCTATTTTCTTACTGCTAAACGGATTATTTCTGTGGGTTTTCGAAGGCGATTTCAACATATTAAATTCTGGCTTTGCAGATATGAGTCCGTTTTTTAAACTTTCACCATGGATTTTAACCTTTTTAATTCCTGCGGTAACTATGCGATCTTTCTCAGATGAGAAGAAACAAGGAACACTTGAATTACTTTTTACTAAACCATTATCTATGTGGGAAATTGTAAACGGTAAATTTCTAGGTGCTTTTATTTTAATTGTTTTAGCTATTATTCCCTCAATCGTTTACGTTTTTGTAATTTCCTATTTTGGTTCACCACAAGGAAATATTGATATGGGAAGTACGCTTGGTTCTTATTTCGGACTTTTATTTTTAATTGCAGCATATACCTCAATTGGTATTTTTACTTCAACACTATCTGAAAATCAAATTGTTGCTTTTATTTTAGCAGTATTTTTATGCTTTGTATTTTATTTTGGTTTTGATGGAATAGCTACATTATTTATAACTAATAGTAAATTAATTGCATCTTTTGGAATGGACTATCATTTTAAAAGTATGAGTCGCGGTGTAATTGACACTAGAGATATTCTTTACTTTTTGAGTGTTACAGTTATATTTTTGTCGGCAACAGTTTATAAATTAAAATCTTTAAAAGCATAATGAAATTAGCTAAAAAACAAAACATAAAACAACTTGTTATTATAGCATTATCATTAATTGCTGTAAACATAATTGGGAATTATTTTTTCAAACGTTTTGATTTAACAGAAGACAAGCGTTATACTTTATCAGAAACTTCGCTAAACATAATTAAAAGTGTTGATAGTCCGTTAATAATTGATGTATTTCTAGAAGGAAATTTCCCTCCTGAATTCAAACGTTTACAAGATGAAACGAAACAATTATTAGAAGAGTTTAGTGCTTATAATTCAAATATCGTTTTTGATTTTGCAAATCCTATTGAAAATGAAGAAGAACGAGTTGCTGTAATGAAACAGTTTTATGAAAGAGGTCTACAACCACTTAACATAACTGTTGAAAATAAAGGAAAACAATCTCTAGAGGTTGTGTTTCCATGGGCCGTTGAATCTTATGGAGATAAAAGTACTAAGGTCAGCGT
>CAZLGK010000031.1:0-17459 GCA_964559365.1 uncultured Flavobacterium sp. | reverse complement strand
TAAAGGTCCTGTTGGACTTGGAGCAAATCGTACTCTTACTGGTTTTGACATTTTTTATTTTTTTATTTTTTGTCACACTGATTTAGCTTGTAATGAGCTTGTCGAATCATTGAAGTGATGCGCAAAGATAGTATTTAGAACACAGATTTAATAATTTTAATAATTTCTTAAATCTGTGTTCTAACACTTTTATATTTTTTTGTTATCAACATTGGTATTGAAATTTGTAATTGCAATTGAAGTTGTTTTATCGTAATTTTATCAGTTATTAACAGGTTAACAACAATTTGGAAGCTAAAAACAAAATTTACAACAAGCTAGAAGACTTTATTAAGAAGTTTTACTATAACGAACTTATAAAAGGAAGTATTCTTTTTTTAGGTATAGGTTTATTGTATTTTATTGCTACGCTTTTAGCGGAACATTTTCTTTGGCTTCCAACCTTTGGTAGAAGTTTACTTTTCGGTATTTTTATTTTATTCGAA
Organism: uncultured Flavobacterium sp.; assembly: GCA_964559365.1. GTDB lineage: Bacteria > Bacteroidota > Bacteroidia > Flavobacteriales > Flavobacteriaceae > Flavobacterium. The sequence continues at coordinate 16,974 of CAZLGK010000031.1, read as the reverse complement.
TTATTTTTGCTTTTCCGATTTATTCTTTTTCCGATTTTTAAATTGGTTAAACTTCAAAGAGGATTAAATTATGTGGAAGCATCGCAAATTATTGGAACACATTTTACAGAAGTAAAAGACAAACTTTTAAATTTCCTTCAACTTGCGAACCAAGATAATCCATCAGAATTATTATTAGCTTCGATAGACCAAAAAGCAAATACGTTACAACCGGTTCCTTTTTCTAACGCCATCAACTTTTCAAAGAATAAAAAGTTTCTTCCTTATTTAATTGCTCCAATTGTTTTAATTTTCCTTTTTATTTTTTCGGGAAATCTGACTATTTTATCAAACAGTTTTGATAGAGTGGTTCATTTTACAAAACAGTACGAAGCTCCTGCTCCATTTAAATTTGTGTTGTTGAATAAAGAATTGAATGTAAAACAAAATCAGAATTATACCTTACAAGTTTCAACTGTTGGTAAAATTGCTCCCGAAAATATCAGTGTTATTATTAACGATGCCACTTACTTTTTAGAAGAAGTTAAACCGGGTTTGTTTCAATATACGTTTGAAAACGTAAATAAAAACATTTCATTTTCATTAGAAGCAAACGATGTTACTTCTCAAAACTATACGTTGAATGTTGTAGATGTGCCAACGATTCAATCGTTTAAAATGTTTTTGAATTTCCCAAAGTATTTAAATCGTAAACAAGAAATCGTAAGCGGACTTGGAAATGCTATTGTTCCAGAAGGTACTGTTGTAAATTGGCAAATTGAAACGATTGCTACAAATCGTATTGATTTTGTTACACAACAAACTGCTTCTTTCAATATAAACGAAAACACTTTTTCTTTGCAACGAAAAATCAATTCTAATTTAGATTATTCAATTGTTACTTCAAATGAAACGATTAAAAACCACGAAAAGTTAGAGTATCAAATTACCGTAAGTAAAGATCAGTTTCCTACAATTACTACCCAATTTGCTCCTGATTCTTTGAAATTAAAAAACAAAATTATCGTTGGTCAAGTGGCTGATGATTTTGGTTTAACTAAATTGTTTGTTGTTTATTATCCAAAAGGAAATGCTATTCAATCAAAAAAAGGTGTTTTACCTTTAAAAAATGGAACGGTTGATCAATTTATTTACAGTTTTCCAAATGGTTTATTGCTTGAGAAAGGATTAGAGTACGAATATTACTTTGAAGTGTTTGATAATGATGCTGTTAATGGTTTAAAAAGCTCTAAATCAAGTGTTTATTTACATTATGAGCTTACTAATTCGCAAAAAGAAGACAAGCAATTAAAAGAGCAACAAGAAAACATCAATAGCCTTGAAAAATCGCTTAAGAATCAGGATAAGCAATTTTCTGATTTGGATAAGTTGGAGAAATTGAACAAAGAAAAATCCCAACTTGATTTTAAAGACCAAAAGAAAATTGATCAGTTCTTGGAGCGTCAAAAACAACAAGATCAAATGATGAAAGAGTTTACTAAAAACCTTTCTAAAAATTTGGAAGAATTCAAATCTACAGATAAAGAAAAAGAAGAGTTAATTCGTCGTTTAGAGGAAACCCAAAAGCAATCTGAAAAGAATGATAAATTACTTAAAGAACTGGAAGAGCTTTCTAAGAAGTTACAAAAAGATGATTTGTTTGAAAAGGCTGATAAGTTAAAACAGAATAGTAAAAGTCAATCTTTGAATTTAGAACAATTGGTAGAGCTTACTAAACGTTTTTATGTTGAAAAGAAAGCAGAACAAATTGCTGATAAATTAAATGAATTAGCAAAAAAAGAAAATAAACTTTCTCAAGACAAACAAAATAACACATCTGAAAAACAAGATGAAATTAACAAAGATTTTAAAGAGTTGTCTAAAGAGTTGGATGAATTGAAAGAACAAAACGAAGATTTAAAAAGCCCACTAGAAATTCCTGACACCAAAGAGGAAGAGAAATCTGTTGAAGAAGATTTGAATAAAGCCAAAGAAAAATTGGACAATAAAAATCAAGATGGTGCAAAACCAAAACAAAAATCGGCTGCCAAGAAAATGGAAGAAATGAGTCAGTCGATGTCGGCTTCTATGCAAGGTGGTGAAATGGAACAAATGGAAGAAGACGCAAAAGCACTACGCCAGATTTTAGACAATTTATTAACTTTTTCTTTTGATGAAGAAAACTTAATTACAACTACCAAAGAAACCCAATCGCGTTCATTGCAGTTCAATAGAATATTAAAGAAACAGCAAGAATTGAAGAATCAGTTTAAACATATCGATGATAGTTTGTTTGCTGTTTCTTTGCGTAATCCTATGATAAGTGAAATTGTTCTGAATGAAATTGGAGAAATCCATTATAATTTAGATAAGACTTTAGAAACCTTAGCAGATAATAATATTCCTAAAGGTTCTTCTCACCAACAATATGTTTTGTCTTCTGCGAATAAGTTGGCTGATTTTCTAAGTAATGTTCAAAACCAAATGCAGATGCAGATGTCTGGTCAAGGTCAAGGCAAACCTAAGAAAGGAAAAGGCAGTGGAATACAACTTCCAGATATTATTAAAAAGCAACAAGCTTTAGGTGAGAAAATGAAAGACGGAATGAAACCCGGAGAGAAAGAAGGTCAAGGAAAAAAACCGGGTGAAAAAGGAAAAGAAGGAGACTCTGGCAAAGGTTCAGAAGATGGAGCAAGTGGTTCTGAAGGTAACGCAGGTAAATTGCTTGAGATTTTAAAAGAGCAGCAACAACTTCGTGAAGCATTGCAAAACGAATTAAATAAACAAGGAATGTCTGGTGTGGGTCAAAGTGCTTTGGATAAAATGAAAGAGATTGAAAAACAATTAATAAATAAAGGTTTTAAAAACGAAACACTTCAAAAGATGTTGAATTTAAAACATGAATTACTAAAATTAGAGAAAGCTTTACAACAGCAAGGAGAAGATACAAAAAGAAAATCTAATACAAATAAAGATGATTTTAATGGCACTACTACTCCACTTTCTGAAGAGCTAAAAGAATATTTAAATAGTATTGAAATTTTAAATAGACAAAGCCTACCTTTGCAACCAAATTTTAATAATAAAGTACAACACTATTTTAAGCACAATGATTAGTTTTAATTACGAAACGGATTTTGAATTAGTTAATGAAGAAGCTTTCAAAAACTGGATTATTGATATTGTAGATTCTGAAGCTTCTGCTGTTGGTGAAATTAATTATGTTTTTTGTGACGATGATTATTTACATAAAATCAATGTAGAATATCTAAATCACGATACGTTAACAGACATCATTAGCTTCGATTACACGGTAGGAAATTTAATACAAGGCGATATTTTTATTTCTATAGAAAGAGTTAAGGATAATGCGAATGATTTTAATGTTTCTTTTGAAGAAGAATTGAAGCGCGTTATGGCGCATGGTGTTTTACATTATTGTGGATATAAAGATAAAACGGATGCTGATGTAGAATTAATGCGGCAAAAAGAAGAAGAGAAAATTAAACTGTTCCACGTGGAACAGTAGTTTTTAAATATTAACCTAATGTTTCACGTGGAACAATGAGTTTATTTCAAGAAAAATACGATGTGATTGTAGTTGGTGGCGGCCATGCTGGTTCGGAAGCAGCAGCTTCTGCGGCTAATTTAGGCTGCTCTACTCTACTGGTTACAATGAATATACAAAACATTGCGCAAATGTCTTGTAATCCTGCTATGGGAGGAATTGCAAAAGGGCAAATTGTAAGAGAGATTGATGCGCTTGGAGGTTATTCTGGAATTGTTTCAGATGCTTCAGCAATTCAGTTTAAAATGTTGAACAAATCAAAAGGTCCTGCAATGTGGTCCCCAAGAGTTCAAAGCGACAGAATGAAGTTTGCTGAGGAGTGGAGAATGATGTTGGAAGGAACCCAAAATTTAGATTTTTACCAAGAAATGGTTTCTGGTCTTTTAACTGAGAACGGAAAAGTTGTGGGTGTAAAAACATCCTTGGGACAAGTTATAAAAGCAAAAACCGTAGTCCTAACCAACGGTACTTTCTTAAATGGTTTAATCCACATTGGCGACAAACAATTTGGTGGAGGTCGTGCTGGTGAAGGTGCTTCTTTTGGAATTACAGAAGACTTAGTAAATTTAGGTTTTGAATCAGGTAGAATGAAAACAGGAACTCCTCCTCGTGTTGATGGTCGCTCTTTAGATTATTCTAAAATGATTGAGCAGCCTGGAGATACAATTCCGGAAAAATTCTCATATTTAGAAAGTTCTAAAGCTTTAACAGAACAACGTTCATGTTGGATGACATATACTTCTCCTGAAGTACATGACTTACTTCGTGAAGGTTTTGATCGTAGTCCAATGTTCAATGGAAGAATAAAAAGTATTGGTCCAAGATATTGTCCTTCTATTGAAGATAAGATTAATCGTTTTGCTGATAAAGATAGACATCAATTGTTTGTTGAGCCAGAAGGTTGGAATACATGCGAAATGTATGTGAATGGTTTTTCAACTTCTCTTCCTGAAGATGTTCAGTTCAATGCAATACGTTCCGTTGCTGGTTTTGAAAATGTTAAATTTTTTAGACCAGGTTATGCAATTGAATACGATTATTTTCCTCCTACGCAACTGAAACATACTTTAGAAACAAAGTTAGTAGATGGATTGTTTTTTGCAGGACAAATTAATGGTACGACTGGTTATGAAGAAGCAGCCTCTCAAGGATTAATGGCAGGAATAAATGCTGCCTTAAAAGTGCAAGAAAAAGAACCTTTTATTTTAAAACGTAACGAAGCTTATATAGGAGTTTTGATTGATGATTTAATTACTAAAGGAACGGAAGAACCTTATCGAATGTTTACTTCTCGTGCAGAATATAGAACTCTATTGCGTCAAGACAATGCCGATTTTAGATTAACACCAAAAGGATATGCTTTAGGTTTAGCTTCTGATGAGCGTTTAATTCGTATGGAAAAGAAACTTTATCAATCTTCTGAAATGGTAAACTTTTTTAGAGAGACTAGTTTAAAACCAGAAGAAGCTAATCCAGTTTTAGAAGAAAAAGGATCTTCTCCTATGTCCCAGCCCGACAAAATGTTTAAAGTTCTTTCTCGTCCACAAATTGACTTGGAAGATTTTTTAAAGTTTAAAAAAGTGGCAGCTTATGTTGCTGAACATGATTTGGACAGGGAAGTCATTGAACAGGCAGAAATTCAAGTTAAGTATTCAGGATATATTGAAAAAGAGAAAAATCATGCAGATAAATTGAATCGTTTAGAAGATGCAATTATTCCTGATAATTTCGATTTCGATAAAATAAAATCTATTTCAATTGAAGCAAAACAAAAGTTGAATAAAATTAGGCCTAAAACAATTGCTCAAGCTTCAAGAATAAGCGGAGTTTCACCAAGTGATATTTCAGTGCTATTAATTTACATGGGTAGATAATGTTTCACGTGAAACAATTTGGTTAAGTACTACTCTACTTATACTTTTTAAAATAGTTAAAAGTGAATTTTACAAATAACAATACATATATAAAAGTTTCAGATCATTCGGTTTCAAAAGAACCGTTTGATTTGCTTTTTAATAAGGAATATGAAATTTTAAAAACTGTTCCTCAACCTAGCTTAGAAAAACTGCCTTCTTATTATGAAAGTGAAGATTATATTTCTCACACCGATTCAAAACGAACATTGTTTGAAAGAGCCTATCATTTTGTAAAAGCAAATGCTTTAAAAAACAAAGTCAATTTAATTTCTAAATTAATTCCGCAAAAAGGAACTGTTTTAGATATTGGATCTGGAACAGGCGATTTTTTAATGACAGCTAAAAATAAAGGTTGGGAAATAAAAGGAATTGAACCAAATTCAAAAGCGAAACAAATTGCTATTTCTAAAGGAGTTGTTTTTGAAGAGGCTTTAGAGAACATTGCTGACAATTCAATAGATGTAATAACCATGTGGCATGTTTTAGAACACGTTCCAAATGTAGAAGAACAGTTTACACAATTGAAACGAATTGTTAAACCAAACGGATATATTATAATTGCGGTTCCAAATTATAAATCGTATGATGCAAAATATTATAAATCTTTTTGGGCGGCTTATGATGTGCCAAGACATTTATGGCATTTTTCAAAAACCAGTATTCAAAAACTTTCTTCAGATTTTGATTTACAATTAGGAAAAGTAAAACCTATGTGGTTTGATAGTTTTTATGTAAGCTTACTTTCTGAAAAATATAAAACTGGTAAAATAAATTTCGTTAAAGGATTTTTAATCGGTTTTGCTTCAAATGTTGTTGGATTATTCAAAAAAGAGTTCTCATCACACATTTACATCATAAAAAACAAGTAAAAATCATTTTAAAGCTGTTCTTTTAACCTTTCTTTGGTTTGAAAACATAAATTATTGCCAAATTTTAGAAAGTGTCTTAAATCGGCTTTTATTTAATCTATTTTTTATAATCAAAAACAATCAAAAAATATTTAATTGATAAATATTATCTATAATTCTAATTTTATTGAAAACTTTATAACTAATTACTATTTTTACCAAAATTTAAATTTAAAAATGAAAAGAGCCTTATTAATTTTAGGAATTGCTTTTGCAATGATTTCTTGTAACAAGAACGAACAAAAAACGGAAACCTTTAAAACAGCATATATCGATACTGCCGAATTATTGAAGGAATATGAAAAATTTAAAGTAGAAGACGAAAAATTCAAAGTAAAATCTGAAGAAATGGGTAGACCATTGGAATCAAAATTCAGAGCTTTTGAAATTGAAGCAAAAAACTTTCAAACAAATGCAAGAGTAAAAGGAATGGCTTGGGCACAACAAAAAGGTGCTGAATTGCAACAAAGAGAACAGGAATTAGGAATAGAACAAAATGCCTTAATTCAACAATTGCAAGTAGAAGGTGCTCAATTAAGAGATTCTATAATTAAAGAAGTAAAAGAATATATTAAAGACTACGGTAAAAAAGAAGGTTACGATTATATTTATGGAACTGGTGATGCTGCTACCGTTTTATACTCTAAAGATGCCTATAACATTACTAAAGAAGTAATAGAAAAATTAAATAGTGATTATGCTTCTAAATCAGGTACTGAAGCTAAAAAAGTGGAAGCTACTAAAGAAGAAGAAAAGAAATAATATTTGTTTTATACAATTAAAAATCCAGCATTTGCTGGATTTTTTTTTACCTTGATTTCTCTATATTTGTACTATAAACTATATGCCATATGGAATTTTTATCTGCCGAAGCGAATTATACTCTCCGATTTATTAATCAAACCAATAAATCCATATTCCTAACCGGAAAAGCGGGAACCGGAAAAACCACTTTACTTAAAGAAATCATTGCTACAACACATAAAAACACCGTTGTTGTTGCTCCTACCGGAATTGCTGCATTAAATGCTGGGGGCGTTACCATTCATTCTATGTTTCAGCTTCCTTTTGCTGCTTTTATTCCTGATAATAAGCAAGTTGCACAATTTTCGGGCACTATAAAATTTGAAAATAGAGATACATTAGGTCGTCATTTTAAAATGAACGCTACCAAAAGATCTATTATTCGAAACATGGAATTGCTTATAATTGATGAAGTTTCCATGCTAAGAGCCGATGTTTTAGACGCTATAGATTTCATGCTGAAGAAAGTGCGCCGCAACGAACGCGCTTTTGGCGGTGTACAAGTTTTATTTATAGGAGATTTACTACAATTACCGCCAGTTGTTAAAAATGAAGAATGGCAAATGTTGCGTAATTATTACAACGGAATGTTCTTTTTTCATTCGCACATTATTCAGCAATATCCGCCATTATATATTGAGCTAGATAAAATTTTTCGTCAAACGGATACTGAATTTATCGATGTCTTGAATAATTTACGTCATAATAAAATCACGACTTCAGATATTGCAATATTGAATCAATTTGTGCAACCTAATTTCGATTTAAAAAAGAACAAAGGATATATCACTTTAACGACTCACAATGCGAAAGCAGATGCAATAAATGCTCAATCCTTAGAAGATTTAAAAGAGAAAAAATTCACCTATTTACCAGAAGTGGTTGGCGATTTCCCTGATAAAATTTTTCCGCTCGATGAAAAATTACATTTAAAAGTGGGTGCTCAGGTGATGTTTGTGAAAAACGATCTTAATTTTGATAAGCAGTTTTACAACGGAAAAATGGGCGTTATAAAATCGCTTTCAAGCAACGAAATTAGGGTTCATTTTCCAGAAGAGAACAAAACCATTGAGGTTGAACGTTACGAATGGCAAAATATTAAATACAAACTCAACGAAAACACCAAAGAAGTTGAAGAAGAAGTAATTGGAACTTTTGTCCACTACCCTATTAAATTGGCTTGGGCAATTACGGTTCATAAAAGTCAAGGTTTAACTTTTGACAAAGCTGCGCTTGATGTTTCGCAAGTTTTCGCGCCTGGACAAGCATATGTTGCTCTATCGCGTTTACGTTCCTTAAAAGGGCTTATTTTGCTCTCTCCGTTGAATATGAACGGTGTTTCTAGCGACGAAGATGTGTTGAGTTATGCTGAAAATAAAGCTTCTGAAGACATTTTGCAAGATGCATTGGTACAAGAAACCAATACATTCTTGCTTCACACTTTACTTAAAACATTCGATTTCAAAGAGTTAATACAAGAATGGCGCAATCACCAATTCAGTTATAAAGCAGAAGCACCAAAATCGCCAAAATCAAAACACATCAATTGGGCAAAATTGCAATATGAAACTATTTCTACTATTGAAGCACCTTCGAGTAAATTTATGTCTCAACTGCATAAAATTTTCCACGTGGAAAAATTGGATGCTCCGTTTTTACAGGAACGATGCGAGGCGGCTTATGATTATTTTTTCAAAACCTTAGATCAAGTTGCTGAAGAATTATTGCTAAAAATTGAAGAAATAAAACGTACCAAAAAAGTAAAAGCGTTTTACGACGAATTAATGGTTTTGGAAGAAATGCAAATCAAAGCCATTTTGCAATTGAAAAAAGCCAGATTACTGACACAAATCATCACGGAAGGAAAAGAAATTTCGAAGAAGAATTTGGTTTCAGATGAAATGAATGTCTATAAAATTAATAAACTCGTTGCCGTTGCCGAACGTTTTAGAACCGAACATGCCACTTTAATGGAAGACGATGACGATGATGTTTCGTATTATGAAGATCCAAAAAAGAAAAAGAAAAAAGAACCCAAAAAAGCAACTGTTGAAATTACGTTAGAACTTTGGATGCAAGGGAATTCTATTTACGATATTGCGAAACAGCGCAAGTTAACGCCCTCTACTATTTTTAGTCATTTTACCAAATTAATTCAAATGGAAACAGTTGAGTTAGCTGACATTTTACCGGAAGATAAAATCATTGCTCTAGCTGCTGCTTTTAAAGATTTTAAGGGTGAAAGTTTAGGCGAATTGAAAGAAAAACACGGTGATGCATTTTCTTGGGACGAACTTCGATTGTTTAAAGCGAGTTTGGGGAGTTAAAATGTATTATCCCTTTACGGTAAATACCAATTTTATTAAACTCAATTGCTTTGTTAAACTCTTGATTCCAAACAGTAAAATCGATACATCCTAAATATTCTTTAACTTCAGAAATTATACTTTCCTTTAAATTCGAATGAATTTTTTCTTGAAATAACAATATATAAAATATCAGAATTTAAATATTCATTAATTAAACCCACAAAAACCTTTTCATTTAAACTGTCTACAAAGTTTAAGTAAACCCACTCACTTTCAGATGCTTCTGAAGGTTTAATCCATTCGATTTTATCTTTATATGTTTTGTCAGCTTCAAAAATAAGTCTAGATTCCATTTAATTTCTATTATAATTTTAGCATCAAGCAAGATTTGTATATTTCAAAAAATCCAAACACAAACCAATCTTAAAAACTGCTACTAACCGCTTTTATTAGCCGTATTTATAACATTCACTAAAGTTTTTTCGTTTGATGAATTTTCACCATTCTGAATTTTAAAACTAAAATTATCCAAGTTGTCTATACTACGTAAAAAGATTTTTTTCTGATCAAAAAAAACATATATTTTTTCTCCTTCATGTTTATTATTTACTATGTAATCATCATAGCCTTTAATAGGAACAGTTTTAAAGATTATTAACTTTTCGCTGTTTAGTTCAGTTTTCCATTTTCGCTTTTCGGCAACATTTAAAATACGCTCTTTAGCCTTTAAATTTAAGTTTTCGACAGAAATTAATTTTAAACGATTTAATTTAAATACAAGAGAAATTGCTCCTAAACCGAAAAACACAAATCCAATTTTCGAAGATACTTCATAATAATCCAAAAAAGTAAAATCTTGAAAACCCTTAGTTAAGCAAGTTGCACCAATTAAACAACATAAAGCAGGTACTTTAAAATATTTAAATTTCTCGAATAAATCTAACTGAAGTTTCCTTTTTTTTATAGAATCTACAATCATGTTTTCTTCCATGCAGAGTTGTTTTAAGCTAGTTATTAACTTGTCAATACACACTTAATTAACTCAACATATAAACTGCTAAAACAGCAGGTACAAAATAAATTACAATAGTACGAGCACCATCGTAATCTTTAGCAATACGTTGTCCAAATAATAAAAAGATAAGTGTTAAACACGATAAATTAGCACCATAAAGCGCCATTACTGTAGAATCTTTAGTCACTAAATTGATTATTCCTGAAATACACAATACTCCAGAAAGGATTTCTAAAACCAATATGATGAATAACGACATAGGCACTTGGTTGGCAAAAATAGTTCCTGCAAAATGTTCTTTAAGCCAAGAAACATTTCCTTTCCAGTCTTTTATTTTATCATATCCAGATTGTAAAAAAGTTACGGCAAGTAACAACAAAATTAAAATTGAAGCTGCGTGTGTCATAATTATTGTTTTTTGTGAATTAATCGGGTTAGTTTTATCGATAAATCGGTTAAAATAATTTTACTATTTCCATTTCTTTCAATATGGTAAATAGCGGTTTCAAGTTCTTTAAAGATATCATTTATATTGCTTCCATCTACAAAAGGAGCAAATTTTTCTAAATTAAAATTGGAAACAGTTGGTTCAAAAAACACCAATTCTTTCGCTTGGTAATTCGCCATTAAAGCCTGTCTGAAAAAGTAAATGCAATAATTTAAAAACTGCTTTTGCACTTCTCTACCTAAGCCCGCAATGTTTTCACTCCATTTTATTAAATCTAAAATAGCAGCTGCATTTCCTTTGGCTTTAAACGCACTTCGTATCCATTCAATAAACCATTCTTCAAAAGGATATTCGTCGGCATCTTTTTTTAAGATGTGCAATGCTTTATTATAATTTCCTTCGCTTTGATGCGCAATTTTCAACGCTACATTTTGGTCGCAGTTTTCACGTGAAACCAAATTTTCAGCAATAACACTTTCGCTAATTCCTATAAAATCTAATACTTGGCAACGCGATATTATGGTTTGCAATAAATCGTCTAAATGTTCGGTAATTAAAATGAAAACCGTTTTGTTTGGCGGTTCTTCTAATAATTTCAGCAACTTGTTAGAAGCCGCAGTATTCATTTTATCGGCCATCCAAATAATCATTACTTTGTAACCGCCTTCATATGCTTTTAAAGAAAGTGCTTTGTTAATTTCAGTTGCTTCGTCAACTCCTATTTGACCTTGCTTTTTTTCGACTCCAATTTTCTTATACCAATCAAATAAACTTCCGTACGGATTTTCATGTAAAAATTCCCTCCAAGGTGTTAAGAAATTTGCACTTACAGGGTGCTTTTTTACATCTTCATTGGTCGCAACCGGAAAAACAAAATGCAAATCGGGATGCGAAAAATGTTCAAACTTTAAATTACAAACTTCGTTTCCATTAGTGTTTTCTTGGTCAATGTTTCCGCACAAAATATATTGTGCGTAAGCAATTGCCATAGATAACGTTCCGCTACCTTCCGGACCAACAAAGAGTTGCGCATGAGGAATACGTCCGGCAGTGGCACTTTTTGTCAAATGGTTTTTTATATGATCTTGTCCTAAAATATCTTTAAAAAGCATAGCGCAAACCTAATTGAAATAATTATTTTTCACTTCATAAAAGTAAAAAAATATTTTTTTAAAGAGTTGTCCCAATTGGTTTTTGATTATAATTTTCGTCAGTTCGAGTGATTTTCTTCCGGTTTGGGGAAGAAAATGGTATCGAGAACAAGAAAATTGATATTAAAAACGATTCTCGATACATTTTTTGTTCCGTTTTTCTACACAAAAAACACTCGAATTGACGTTTTTAGATAATTAAGTTCAACGAGTTAATTTAAACCGAAACACGTAAGGCAACTTCTACAGAAAAAACAATTATAACAGAATTTTATACCAATTTAAAACACAAAATTTTATATTTGTCTACTTCAAAACGAAAATCAAATTATGAAAACACTAAACGATTTTAATTTTAATAATAAAAAAGCAATAATTAGAGTAGATTTTAATGTGCCTTTAGATGAAAATTTTAAGGTAACAGATAATACTAGAATCGAAGCGGCCAAGCCAACTATTGATAAAATTATTAACGAAGGCGGAAGTGTTATTTTAATGAGTCACCTTGGAAGACCAAAAGGTATTGAAGAAAAGTACTCTCTAAAACACATTCTTGCTGAAACTGAAAAAGTTTTAGGAAGAAGTGTAAAATTTGCTAATGATTGTATTGGAAATGAAGCAGTTGAATTAGCTGCAAATTTAAAAGCAGGTGAAGTTTTATTGCTTGAAAACTTACGTTTTTATGCAGAAGAAGAAAAAGGAGATGTTGCATTTGCTCAAAAATTAGCCAACTTAGGCGATATTTATGTAAACGATGCATTTGGAACAGCGCATAGAGCGCATGCTTCAACAACTATTATTGCGCAATTTTTTTCGGGTAAAAAATGTTTCGGAAATTTATTAGCGAAAGAAATTGAAAGTATTGAAAGGGTACTTAAAAATTCAGAAAAACCTGTGACTGCAATTCTTGGAGGTTCTAAAGTCTCTTCAAAAATCACAGTAATTGAAAATATATTAGACAAAGTAAACCACATGATTATTGGTGGTGGAATGACTTTTACCTTTATAAAAGCTTTAGGTGGAAAAATTGGAAATTCTATTTGTGAAGATGACAAATTAGAATTAGCTATTGAAATTCTTAAAAAAGCGAAAGAAAAAGGAGTTCAAATTCATTTACCTGTAGATGTAGTCGCTGCCGATGCTTTTTCAAACGAGGCAAATACTCAAGTCGTTGATGTAAAACAAATTCCAGACGGCTGGCAAGGTTTAGATTCTGGACCAAAATCGTTAGAAATTATAAAACGCATTATTTTAGATTCAAAAACAATTCTTTGGAACGGTCCATTAGGTGTTTTTGAAATGGAATCTTTTGCAAAAGGAACCGTTTCTTTAGGAGATTATATTGCTGAGTCAACTCAAAACGGTGCTTTTTCACTTGTAGGCGGAGGAGACAGTGTTGCAGCGGTGAAACAATTTGGTTTTGAACCAAAAATGAGTTACGTATCAACTGGCGGCGGAGCTATGTTAGAAATGTTAGAAGGAAAAACTTTGCCAGGAATAGCGGCAATTTTAAATGATTAAATACTAAAAAAGTATTCTGTTTAGTGTCCCAAACTTAAAAAGAATAACATGAAAAAATTTAAAATAGTAACACTAACGCTTTTGTTGGCTTATTCTGTATTTGCTCAAGAAAGCGCTCAAAGTGAAGTTTCATTAACATTGCCTAAAGTATCCTATTTAGATTCTTTAAAAGCTACTTTTATTAATCACAGCACCAGTAATTGTATTGATCAACGTTGGTTAGAAGAGCTTTCAAACGATGATTTATACGAAGAAATGTTTTCAGACATCAATGAAGTTGACATAGATTCGGTTGTAGATTATGAATTATCGACTGATTTATTGAAAAGCAGATTGAAAAAATTAAATGCAAAAACCCCTTTTGTTATTGATTACAATCCAGCATTAGAAAATGTAATTAAATCGTATTTAAAAAATAGAAAAGGAAGTTTTGAACGTTTAATGGCAATTTCAGAATATTATTTTCCAATGTTTGAAGAGCATTTGTCAAAATATGATGTTCCATTAGAAATAAAATATTTAGCTATTGTAGAATCGGCATTAAACCCTAAAGCACGCTCAAGAGTTGGAGCAACAGGTTTATGGCAATTCATGTACCCAACGGGAAAACAATTTAATCTTGAAGTTACTTCTTATGTAGACGAACGTTATGATCCTCTTCAAGCCACAGAAGCCGCTTGTCAATATTTATCTAGTTTATATCAAATTTTTGGAGATTGGAGCTTGGTTTTAGCATCATATAATGCAGGGCCAGGAAATGTTTCTAAAGCAATTCGTCGTTCAGGTGGAAGTCAAAATTATTGGAATATTAGAAGAAATCTTCCACGTGAAACGGCTAATTATGTTCCTGCGTTTATTGCAACACTTTACATCTATGAGTTTCAAAAAGAACACGGTTTACAGCCTAAAAAAGCACCTGTTACTTATTTTGAAACCGACACAATTAAGGTTAAAAAACAACTTAGTTTTCAACAAGTTTCAGATTTATTAGACATTTCACTAGAAGAAATTAAGTTTTTAAATCCAATTTATAAGTTAGATATTATTCCATATAACGAAGAAAAACCACGTTTTTTAAGACTTCCAAAAAATAAATTAGGTCTTTTCGTCTCTAATGAAGAAAAAATTTACGCTTATGTAGATTACTTAGAAGCAAAAAAGGAACAATCTTCTTATGTTGAGGTAGCAAATAATACATCAAGTAATTCAAATTCTTCTGTACGATATCATAAAATAAAACGAGGAGAAAGCTTAGGTTTAATTGCTCAAAAATATAAAGTGTCAATTGCTTCGTTAAGAAAATGGAATAATATAAGAGGTAATAATATTCAAGCAGGAAAAAATTTAAAAATTTATTCTTCATCAAAAAACACTACATCTACATCAAACAATGTTAGTAATAGCGGCACTTACACTGTTAAATCAGGAGATTCTTTATACTCTATAGCAAAGAAATTTCCGGGCATTTCTGCAGAGAACTTAAAAGATTGGAACGATATTCGCGGTAATAATATTCATCCAGGAATGAAGTTAAAAATTAAAGGCTAAAAAAGTATGAAAAAGATTTTATTATTAATTGTAAGTGTTGTGTTTTTTGTTTCTTGTAAAGAGTCAGAAGCAGAAAAAAAAGCGATTTTACCAGAGTCGAACGCAAAAATTAATAACGTTTCAATTATTATAGATGAGAGTTTATGGGCTGGAGAATTAGGCGATTCTATTCGTAAAAAATTTGCAGCACCAGTTGACGGATTACCACAAGAAGAACCATTATTTACTTTAAACCAATATCCTTCTAAAATATTTGAAGGCTTTGTAAGAAAAAGTAGAAATATAGTAATAGTTCAAAAATCTAACAAAACAGGATACAGCCACAAAGTAAGTCAGTTTGCTAAACCACAGCAAGTGTTTTATATTTTTGGTAAAAACAACGCAGAAATTTTAAGTATTTTAGAACAAAGAGCCTCAGAAATTATTTCTAAAATTAAAGCTTCAGATATTGTTGAAAATCAAGTTCGATTAAAAAAATCTGTAGTTAGTGACGATAAAGTGCGAAACAAATTTGGAGTAGGTTTAACTCTAGGTTTTGGTTATAAATATGATATGGTTGAACCTGATTTTCTTTGGATAAGAAAACAATTCAATAACGGTGCTAGTTATAATAGTGTTTTAGTCTACGAAGTTCCATTTGAAACCATAGAAAAAGATAACAATATTGTAAATAATATTGTTCAAATGCGCGATTCTATTGGTAAAAAATTCATCCATGGGACTTTACCAAATACTTGGATGATTACAGAACCTGCGTATGCACCGTATTTATTTGAAACTACAGTTGCCGGAAGAAAAACGTATTTAACAAAAGGAACTTGGGATTTAAAAAACGATTTTATGGCTGGACCATTTGTTAACTATGCCATAAAAGACGAAAAAAACAACCGTTATTTAATTTTAGAAGGTTTTACATTTCACCCTTCAAAATCTAAAAGAGATTTAGTATTTGAATTAGAAGCAATCATACAGTCGGTTAAGTTTTTAAAATAATCTAATTGAAATATGCTTCAATTTAAAATAAAGCGATTTAACGAACTTTCTACTCAAGAGTTATACGAATTGCTTCAGTTGCGTTCTGAAGTGTTTGTAGTAGAACAAGATTGCGTATATCAAGATGTTGACGGCAAAGATCAAAAGGCTTTACATGTTTTAGGTTACTACGAAGGAAATTTAGCCGCTTATACACGTTTTTTTGATAAAGGCTACTATTTTGATGAAGCTTCTATAGGTAGAGTGGTTGTGAGTCCGAAATACAGAGACAAGAAGTTTGGCCACGATTTAATGCGAGTTTCAATTGAAGCCGTTAAAGAACACTATAACGAAACAGCAATTACCATTTCGGCACAAGAATATTTAAAAAAGTTTTACGAAAGCCACGGTTTTGTTCAAACCAGCGAAATGTACTTAGAAGACGATATTCCACATATTCAAATGAAGAGGAAGTAACGTTTTGCTACTTATTTAAATTTAAGACAAAAGATTACAAGTACAAAACTCCTCGTGGAATTTTCGGAGACTCGAACACTTTGTGCGAACTGATGAAGTAAAATTCCGAATACACACCGAGCCTAGCAATTGTCCTATGAAATATTATTTTCATTGTCTTTCTAAAATGTAGTGACTTATTGCAGCTAACGGTTGATTGTATGATGTGGTGCGGGATTACGAGGCAATTTCCTATCAGCTAACACCGACCTTTTTTGCGAGCCACAAACGCTCGAAAACCTTTGAAACCCTCATACACTATACCATGTGTTGGCAGTTCGTTGTTTATTCTTTCAGCTTAATTTTCTGTCGCTTAGGT
>CAZLGK010000030.1:0-17504 GCA_964559365.1 uncultured Flavobacterium sp. | reverse complement strand
CCACTTAACTAGCATCAACGACTTGGAATGAAAAAAAAAGTAACAGTTCAAATTGAGTTACAAGCTCGTTTTGATGAAGCAAGTAATATTTCTTATTCTGAACAAATGCAGACAGAAGGAATAGATTTAATTTTTGGTGTAAAAGGATTAAAAGTACATAGTAAAATATGTGTTATTGAAAGAGTTGAAGAAACTAAAGTAAAACGTTATGGATTTATTTCTACAGGAAATTTTAATGAAAATTCAGCCAAAATATATACAGATGTAACTCTTTTTACGGCTAATCAAGAAATACTTAAAGACACAGCCAAAGTATTTGATTTTTTTGAAATTAATTATAAAATTTTCAGATATAAACATCTATTTGTTTCTCCACATTATACAAGATTAAAATTTAATAAATTAATTGAAAGAGAGATTCAAAATGCAAAATCGGGGAAAGAAGCTTTCATTAAATTAAAAATGAATAGTCTTTCAGATTTTAAGTTAATTGACAGACTTTATGAGGCAAGTAATGCAGGAGTTAAAATTCAATTAGTAGTTAGAGGTATTTGTTGTTTAATTCCTGAAATAAAAGGAATGAGTGAAAATATTGAAGCAATTAGTATAGTAGATAATTACTTAGAGCATTCACGTATTTACATCTTTGGAAATGAAGGCAATCCAGATGTTTTTATTTCATCTGCTGATTTTATGACTAGAAATTTAGATGGTCGTGTTGAAGTAACTTGCCCAATTTATGATGAAGATATTAAAGAAGAATTAATTGAAATTTTTAATATTTGTTGGAAAGCCAATGTAAAAGCAAGAATACATTCAGAAAATTTAAGAAACGAATACAGACGAAATGGCGATGAAAAGCCATACAGAGCACAATTAGAAATGTATAATTATTATAGAAATAAGCTTGATGTAGTTACTGACAAGTTATAAGGTTTTCAATGTTAATTTAACTATTTATTTTAAATGATTACATTAAAAAAATATGCTGCAATTGATATAGGTTCCAATGCTATGCGCTTATTGGTGACCAATATTGTTGAGCAAAAAGGGCAACCTCCACAGTTTAATAAAAGTTCATTAGTTCGTGTTCCAATTCGTTTAGGACAAGATGCATTTACGGTTGGTGAAATTTCAGATGAAAATGTTCAACGTATGGTTGATGCAATGAAGGCTTTTAGTTTATTAATGAAAGTACATAAAGTAGAAAAATACAAAGCATGTGCTACTTCTGCAATGAGAGAAGCTTATAATGGAACTGATATTGTGGCTTTAATAAAAAAGAAAACAGATATTAAAATTGATATTATTGAGGGTAGGAAAGAAGCTGCAATTATTTCAAGTTCCGACTTAAAACAATTTATCAATTCAGATAAAACTTATTTATATGTAGATGTTGGTGGTGGAAGTACCGAATTTTCAATCTTTAGTGAAGGTAAAATTGTTATTTCAAAATCATTTAAAAATGGAACTGTACGATTATTAAATAATATGGTTTCTGAAATTGTTTGGGTTGAAATTGAAAAGTGGATTAAAAATGCAGTGGCGCCTTATGAAGAAATTACAATTATAGGTTCAGGTGGAAACATTAACAAGTTGTTCAAGTTATCGGAAAAACACCAATCAAAACCTTTATCATATGTGTATTTAAATGCTCAGTTTCAAAAATTAAGTACAATGACTTATGATCAAAGAATTACTGAATTAGGTTTAAATCCTGATAGAGCTGATGTAATTATACCTGCAACTCGTATTTATTTAAATGCAATGAAATGGAGTGGAGCAAGACAAATGTATGTTCCTAAGATTGGACTTTCAGACGGAATTGTAAAAGCAATGTATTTTGGAAAACTCTAAAATAAATAATAAAATAAAAAATCCGACTCGTTTAAAAGTCGGATTTTTTTATTTTATTTTAATTCTTATAAGTGAATAACTTCACCATAAGCATCAGCAACTGCTTCCATTACAGCCTCACTCATCGTAGGGTGTGGGTGAACTGCTTTTAATATTTCATGCCCTGTTGTTTCTAGTTTACGTGCTACAACTGCTTCAGCAATCATATCTGTAACTCCAGCACCAATCATGTGGCATCCTAACCATTCTCCGTATTTTGCATCAAAAATAACTTTTACAAATCCATCTGGTGTTCCAGCTGCTTTTGCTTTTCCTGATGCTGAAAAAGGAAATTTACCAACTTTCAATTCGTATCCTTTTTCTTTTGCTTGTTTTTCAGTCATACCAACAGAAGCAATTTCTGGAGTTGCATAAGTACAACCAGGAATATTACCATAATCTAATGGCTCAACATGTAAACCTGCTAATTTTTCAACTAATAAGATTCCTTCTGCAGAAGCAACATGGGCTAAAGCTTGACCTGGAGTTACATCTCCAATAGCAAAATAACCAGGAATATTAGTTTGGTAAAAATCATTTACTAAAATTTTATCTCTATCTGTAGCAATTCCTACTTCTTCTAAACCAATGTTTTCAATATTAGTTTTGATACCTACAGCAGAAAGTAAAATATCAGCTTCTAAAACTTCTTCTCCTTTTGAAGTTTTTACGAAAGCTTTTACTCCATTTCCAGAAGTATCAATTCTTTCAACTGAAGAGTTTGTCATTATTTTAATTCCAGCTTTCTTTAAAGAACGCTCAAATTGTTTTGAAATATCTTCATCTTCAACCGGAACTACATTTGGCATAAATTCAACAATAGTAACATCAGTTCCCATTGCATTATAAAAATGTGCAAATTCAACACCAATTGCTCCAGAACCCACTACAATCATCGATTTTGGTTGTTCTGGTAAAGTCATTGCTTGTCTATATCCAATTACTTTTTTACCATCTTGTGGTAAATTAGGTAATTCACGAGAACGAGCACCAGTTGCAATAATAATATTGTCAGCAGAATATTCAGTTACTTTTCCATCAGCAGCTGTTACAGCAACTTTTTTTCCGGGTAATACTTTTCCAAAACCGTCAATAACATCAATTTTATTCTTTTTCATTAAGAATTGAACACCTTTGCTCATTCCGTCAGCAACATCTCTTGAACGTTTTACTACTGCAGAAAAATCTTTATCTACGTTATCTACTTTTAGTCCGTAGTCTGAAGCATGTTTTAAATAATCAAATACTTGAGCAGATTTTAATAATGCTTTTGTTGGGATACAACCCCAATTCAAGCAAATTCCACCTAAATTTTCTTTTTCAATAACGGCAACTTTAAAACCTAATTGAGAGGCTCTAATTGCAGTTACATAACCACCAGGACCACTACCTAAAACTATAATATTGTATTGCATAATCTATGATTTTCTGTAATTTATAATGCTTGCGAAATTAAACAATTAATTTAAAAGTTTCAATAACAATTTCAACTTTATGCGGAAACTGAAAATTGAGAATCGTATAACTTTCTATAATATCCATTTTCAATTTGCAAAAGTTCATTGTGTGAACCTTTTTCAACAATTTCACCTTTGTCCATAACAATAATAGTATCTGCATTTACAATTGTTGCCAATCGATGAGCAATTACTATAGATGTTCTCCCTTTTGTTAATATGTCAGTTGCGTTTTGAATTAAATCTTCTGAATACGAATCAATAGAAGAAGTAGCTTCATCTAAAATTAAAATACTTGGTTGGCTAACATAAGCTCGTAAAAATGCTATTAACTGTCTTTGACCTGATGATAACATCACGCCACGTTCTTTTACATTATAATCGTATCCGTTTGGCAAACTCATAATGAAATTATGTACACCAATTGTTTTAGCGGCGTTTATAACATCGTCTTTAGTAATTGATTCATTATAAAGTGTAATGTTGTTGTAAATGGTGTCGGCAAATAAAAACACATCTTGTAAAACAACTGCAATTTGCTTGCGAAGACTTTCTAATTTGTACTCTTTAATATTATGGTTTTCAATAGTAATGGTTCCAGAGTCTATTTCGTAAAAACGATTCAATAAGTTTATAATTGTCGATTTTCCTGCTCCAGTACTCCCAACAATTGCTACTGTTTCCCCTTCAGTTACTGAAAATGAAATTCCTTTTAAAACTTCTTCATCTTTAATATAACTAAAACGCACATTGTCAAATTCTATATTTCCTTTGAAGGAATGTGCGGTTAAAGTTCCAGTGTTTTGAATTTGACTATCCGTATCTAAAACTTCAAAAACACGCTCTGCAGCAATTATTCCCATTTGCATTACATTAAATTTATCTGCAATTTGACGTAATGGATTGAATAACATAGTGATAAGCATTGTATACGCAAATAAATCACCAAAAGTGGTTATTGTATCACCATTTAAGATATTAATACCACCATACCACACAATTGCTCCAAGTGTTAACGAAGAAACAATATCAGCAATAGGGAAGAAGATAGAGTTGTATAAGATGTTTTTAAGCCAAGCTTTATTATGCTTTTGATTTATTTCTTTGAATTTTTCAAGTTCAATAGATTCTCTGTTAAAGAGTTGAACAATTTTCATTCCTGTTAATCGTTCTTGGATAAATGTATTTAAATTAGAAACCTCATTTCGAACTTCATTAAATGCAACTTTCATTTTCTTCTGAAAAATATTAGTAGCATAAATTAAAATTGGCATTGCAAGTAATACTATAAATGTTAGTTTCCAGTTCATATAAATCATGATTCCTAGAATTACAATCATTTTTAGCAAATCACTTACAATCATAAACAATCCTTGACTGAAAATACTTGCAATTGACTCTATATCTGAAACTGTTCGAGTTACAAGTTTTCCAACAGGCTCATTGTCAAAATATTTCATTTTAAATGAAGCAATATGTTGATATAATTTTAATCGGATATCTTTAATAATATCTTGTCCAAGCCAATTTGCCCAATAGGTAAAGAAAAATTGAGACATTACTTCAAAAAGTAAAACAAGAGCCATGATAATTATGTAAAAAAGCAAACCTTCTTTATCATTATTTTGTAAATATTTATCAACTGTTTGTTTTAATAAATAGGGTCTTGCAGCAGCAAATATTGAAAGTGAAACTGCCCACACAATTACCCAATTGAACCTACTTTGATAAGGTTTGGCATAAAAAAGCACTTTTTTTAAAGCTTTAGATTGTATGGCTTTCATTTATGTTTTTATTGTTTTTGTAAATTTAATCTATATATGTATACTTAACTTTTACAAGGTATAAACCATGTGCTGGAACTGAAAAACCTGCTTTTTGGCGATTTTTACTTTCAATAATAGCTCTAAAATCGTCTAAAGTAATTTTACCAATTCCTACATTAACTAAAGTTCCAACTATAGCGCGAACCATATTGCGTAAAAAACGATTAGCGGTGACTGTAAATATTAATTGATTTCCTTTTAATTTCCAATGTGCTTCTGTAATGTCGCATAAAAAAGTATTTACATCGGTATTGGTCTTTGAAAAACATTCAAAATCTTCAAATTCGAATAAGATTTTACAAGCTTCATTCATTAAATCAACATTCAATTTGTTGAAATAATACCAACTTCCTTCGTTTTGAAAAACATCTTTAAAAGTATGTATGTAATACTCATAAGTTCTACTTGTAGCGTCAAAACGAGTATGAGCATCTTCATGAACAGGAATAAAACGATAAATAACTATGTTTTTTCCTAAAAAAGAATTGAATTTACTCACCCAATAATCAGAATCAATTTCAATGTCGCAATCAAAATGAGCATACATTTGTTTAGCATGAACTCCGCTATCAGTTCTTCCGGCACCAACAATTTCAATAGGTTGCTTGAATAATAAACTCAATGCTTTATCTAAAGTTTCTTGTACCGAAATAACATCAGGCTGAACCTGAAATCCATGAAATTCTTTTCCGTTGTATGCAAATTCTATGAAGTATCTCAATCTGAAATTTCTGTTTTTAATAATGTGAAAGCAAATTTACGAAATTAGAGAGCAATGACAATTTCAATTTCAATAATTAATCTATTTTTGTGATATGATTAAGATATTATTGCTTTCTGATACACACAGTCACATCGATGATGTTATTTTAAAATACGTTAAGCAAGCAGATGAAGTTTGGCACGCTGGTGATATTGGAAATTTAGAGGTAACAGATAAAATAAAAACATTAAAACCATTACGAGCAGTTTTTGGTAATATTGATGATGCGGAAGCTAGAAAAGAATTCCCGTTGAATAATCGATTTATGTGTGAAGATGTTGATGTTTGGATTACTCATATTGGCGGATATCCTGATAAATACAATGTAAATGTAAGAGACGAAATTCGTCAAAATCCACCCAAATTGTTTATTTGCGGGCATTCACATATTCTAAAAGTACAATTTGACAAGAAATTGAATTTACTTCATATGAAT
The DNA here is from genome assembly GCA_964559365.1 of uncultured Flavobacterium sp. Classification (GTDB taxonomy): domain Bacteria; phylum Bacteroidota; class Bacteroidia; order Flavobacteriales; family Flavobacteriaceae; genus Flavobacterium. The sequence goes on along the minus strand of CAZLGK010000030.1, from coordinate 11,126 downwards.
CCTGGTGCAGCTGGTAAGCATGGATTTCATCAAGTTAGAACAATGTTACGCTTTGAAATTGATAACAATAAAATTCAAAACCTTGAAGTAATTGAAATAGGGAAGAAGTAGTTATTATATTTTTTAAAACAAAAAACCCGAATCTTTTGATTCGGGTTTTTCTACGCACTAATAAAACTAAGATGATAGGTTTAACGTAGTCGATCCACAGATTTTACGAGATCTTCGTCCTTTTTAATTGCTCTGTTAGCCAAAACAAGTAAAACGATAGAAATAGTAGGAAGAAACATCCCAATACCCTTCTCTGAAATTTGCATTTCTCCGGATAAGTTTAGTGTGCGAACAACAAAAAATCCTAGTAAAATAAAGTTAAATATGATTGCCAATCTGTTTAAAACAAATTGCGTTTGTCTATTTTTAAATAAAAATAAGCTGATTAAAGCTAATGCTGAAATAACAGCAAAAAATATTATGTATACTACTGATTCATTAAAATAAACTATTTTACTTTCCTCTTCAGTCCAAAGTGAAAAGAAAAAAGGAAGAATAGCAGTTATAATAATGCTACAAATTAAGTATATGCTTTGAATGCGTTGAATCATTTTTTATAAAATTGCAAAGCAAAAATATGTTTTCTTTTGTAAAAAAACTATTGTTTAATTCAATTTTATTCGTATTATTGCATAGTACTATCGTAAGTACTTCATACTGCGATAGGTTACAACCCCCAAATAAATCTTATCACAAAAATTTATTATTCCTATTAAATAAATAATTCAAAATTTATCCATGTTTGATATTGAAGTCTTAAAAGAGATGAAACTCTCTGATTTGCAAGAAATTGCTAAAGTTGCTAAAGTAAAAAAGTATAGAACTCTTAAAAAAGACGAACTAGTTTACCAAATTTTAGACGTTCAAGCTGCAAATCCAGAAACTGTAAAAGCAGAAGTAATTAAAGGTACTACAACAACTAAGCCTATTGAGAAAGAAAAAGTAGCTAAACCAAAAAGGACTCGATTAGTTTCTCAAAAAGAGGTTAAACCTAAGCCTCAAGTATCTGCTGAAGAAAGTAAAATTGAAGCTCCAATTGAAAATAAGGTTAAAACTAAACCAGTAAGAGTTCAAAAAGAAAGTGTTGCTGTTTCAACTACTGAAATATCAGAAGAAGTAAAAAAGGAAGTTTCTGAAAATAAAGAATCTGAGGTTAAAAAAACACAACCTAGTGTTAATCATAAAGCAAATCAAAATAACCCAAATCATCCTAGTTTTAAGAAAAATAATACATCAAGTCAACCAAATCCTGTAAAAAAACAAAACTCTAAACCAAATTTTAGAGAGCCTGAATTTGAGTTTGATGGAATCATTGAAAGTGAAGGTGTTTTAGAAATGATGCCAGATGGATACGGATTTCTTCGTTCTTCTGATTATAATTATTTATCATCTCCCGATGATATTTATTTATCTCAATCTCAAATTAGATTATTTGGATTAAAAACAGGAGATACAGTCAAAGGAGTTGTTCGTCCACCAAAAGAAGGTGAAAAATATTTTCCTTTGGTTAGAGTATTAAAAATTAACGGACATGACCCGCAAGAAGTAAGAGATAGAATTTCTTTTGAACATTTAACTCCAATATTTCCAAAAGAAAAATTCAATATAGCTGAAAAGCAAAGTACTGTTTCTACAAGAATTATTGATTTATTTTCACCTATAGGAAAAGGTCAAAGAGGTATGATTGTTGCCCAACCTAAAACGGGTAAAACAATGTTATTGAAAGAAATTGCAAACGCGATTGCTGCAAATCATCCAGAAGTATATTTAATAGTTCTTCTTATTGATGAACGCCCTGAAGAGGTTACAGATATGCAAAGAAATGTAAGAGGAGAAGTTATTGCTTCTACTTTTGATCGTGAACCTCAAGAACATGTGAAAATTGCAAATATTGTTTTAGAAAAAGCAAAACGTTTAACTGAATGTGGACATGATGTTGTTGTGCTATTGGATTCAATAACTCGTTTAGCTAGAGCTTACAATACAGTTCAGCCAGCTTCTGGGAAAGTTTTAAGTGGAGGTGTTGATGCGAATGCATTACAAAAGCCAAAACGTTTCTTTGGTGCTGCTCGTAATGTAGAAAATGGAGGATCATTAAGTATTATAGCTACCGCCTTAACTGACACAGGTTCTAAAATGGATGAAGTTATCTTTGAAGAGTTTAAAGGAACAGGTAATATGGAACTTCAATTAGACAGAAGAATTGCTAATAAACGTATATTTCCTGCAATTGATTTAGTTTCTTCGAGTACACGAAGAGATGATTTGTTATTAGATGATAATACTGTACAAAGAATGTGGATTATGAGAAAATATTTAGCTGATATGAATCCTATTGAAGCTATGGATTTTATTCATGATCGATTTAGAAAGACTGCAAATAATGAGGAATTTTTAATTTCCATGAATCAATAATTAATAAAAAAGCCTCAATATATTGGGGCTTTTTTTATTAGAAAATATATTAAATAATGGATTAATGATTTGTTTAATATTAATAAGTTTAAAAAACTAGATAAAATATTTAAAAAATAGGTTTACCTAATAAATACCTAAATTCACAATCTATTAAAACTCTGTTACTCATTGCTTGTCTTCCTAGTAACATTTGAAATCCCATTAATTTCCTATTTGTTAATGTAATTTCTATAGGATAAGATGAATTACCAAGTACAAGTTGAGTTTCAATAACAAAACGTTCTTCTTTTGTACCATTTGAACTTTTAATAATTCTTTTTTCAATTAGTTTAGCTTCACATTCAATAATTAAATCAGGTCTAGACTTTAAAGGATGAAGAGAAAATTTGACCCAATTTTCTCCATTTTTAATAAATTTACTAAGATTATCTGCATGTAAAGCTGAAGTTTTAGCTCCAGAATCAATTTTTACTTTTATTAATTCAATTCCTAATTGTGGCAAAGAACACCATTCTCTTGAACCTATAATTGTCTTGTTCATACTTTTAATAACTATAAAAAAACCTACTATTTAGTAGGTTTTTTAGCCTTTTTAATTGAAATAGTTAATTCGTTAGTTTTTTCGTCTAAATCCATAAAAATTTCATCACCTTCATGAATTTTAGAGCTAATTATTTCTTCTGCAAGTGTATCTTCAACATATTTTTGAATAGCTCTTTTTAGTGGTCTTGCTCCAAATTGTTTGTCAAATCCTTTTTCTGCAATGTAATCTTTTGCATTTTCAGATAGAGATAAATTATAACCTAAATCTTTTACTCGTAAGTAAAGTTTAGCCATTTCAATATCGATTATTTTATCAATATCTTCTTTTTCTAATGCATTGAAAACTACTACATCATCTATTCTGTTTAAGAATTCAGGAGCAAATGCTTTCTTAAGTGCATTTTCGATAATTCCTTTAGAATGATCATCGGCTTGAGCTACTTTTGAAGCAGTTCCAAAACCAACTCCTTGTCCGAAGTCTTTTAATTGACGTGCACCGACATTAGATGTCATTATGATGATTGTATTTCTAAAATCAATTTTACGACCTAAACTATCTGTCAAATGTCCGTCATCTAAGACTTGAAGCATCATGTTGAAGACATCTGGATGCGCTTTTTCAATTTCATCTAATAATACAACACAATATGGTTTACGTCTTACTTTTTCTGTTAATTGACCTCCTTCTTCATAACCAACATATCCAGGAGGGGCTCCAACTAATCTAGAAATAGCAAATTTTTCCATATATTCACTCATGTCGATTCGTACTAATGAATCTTCAGAATCAAATAGTTCTTTTGCTAAAACTTTTGCTAACTGTGTTTTTCCAACTCCTGTTTGACCTAAAAATATAAAAGATCCAATAGGTTTGTTAGGGTCTTTTAATCCAGCTCTATTACGTTGAATAGCTTTTGCAACTTTTTCTACGGCTTCATCTTGACCTATTACCTTACCTTTTATTAATTCAGGTAAATGAGCAAGTTTATTACTTTCTGTTTGTGCAATTCTATTTACAGGAATACCAGTCATCATTGAAACTACATCAGCAACATTATCTTCTGTAACCGTAATTCTATTATTTTTTGCATCTTCTTCCCATTTTTCTTGAGCTATAGCTAGTTCTTTTTCAATTTTTTTCTCATCATCCCTTAGTTTTGCAGCTTCTTCATACTTCTGTTTTTTAACAACAGTAGTTTTTAATTCTCTAACATCTTCTAATTGTCTTTCTAATTCAATTATTTGTTTAGGAACGTCTATGTTAGTAATATGTACTCTTGATCCTGCTTCATCTAAAGCATCAATGGCTTTGTCTGGTAAAAAGCGATCAGTCATATATCTACTTGTCAATTTTACACAAGCTTCAATGGCTTCTGGCGTATAAGTAACACTATGATGATCTTCATATTTTTGCTTAATATTATTTAGGATAATAATTGTTTCATCAACAGATGTTGGCTCTATAATTACCTTTTGAAAACGTCTTTCTAATGCTCCGTCTTTTTCAATATATTGGCGGTATTCATCTAAAGTAGTCGCTCCAACACATTGAATTTCACCTCTGGCTAAAGCTGGTTTGAACATGTTTGAAGCGTCTAGAGATCCAGTAGCACCACCAGCTCCAACTATTGTATGAATTTCATCGATAAATAAAATAATGTCATCATTTTTTTCCAATTCATTCATTACAGCTTTCATTCGTTCTTCGAACTGACCACGGTATTTTGTTCCTGCAACTAAACTTGCTAAATCTAAAGTAACAACTCTTTTATTAAATAGAATTCTGGAAACTTTCTTTTTTACAATTCTTAAAGCTAACCCTTCTGCAATAGCTGATTTACCAACACCAGGTTCACCAATTAGTAAAGGATTGTTTTTCTTTCTTCTACTTAAAATTTGTGAGACTCTTTCAATTTCTTTTTCACGTCCAACAACAGGATCAAGCTTTCCTTGTTCTGCCATTTCAGTTAAATCTCTACCAAAATTGTCTAAAACAGGAGTTTTAGATTTTTTTGTGCTTTTATTTCCTCCAGTTGGATTATTAAATCCGCCATCTTTTGGATTATCTTCTTGGCTTGAATCATCATTAAAAGATTCTGCTTTGGGAAGATTTTCTATGTAGTCATTTTCGTTTGTCATCATTGTAGAATATTGGTCTTTTACACTTTCGTAATCGATTTTTAACTTATTTAATAACTTAGTAGTAGGATCATTTTCATTTCTTAAAATACAAAGTAATAAATGAGCAGTACTTATTAGTGTACTGTTGTAAAGCTTTGCTTCTAAAAAAGTTGTTTTTAATGCTCTTTCAGCTTGCCTTGTTAAATGAAGGTTTTTTTTATCGTTATTTTTAATGTCAGTAGTATTTGCAGGGCTTAAAATTTCTACCTTATTTCTAAGGTGCATAAAATCAACTGCCATATTGTTTAAAATTGCCATAGCTTTACCTTGACCTTCTCTTAATAATCCTAGCATTAGGTGTTCTGTTCCTATGAAATCATGTCCTAATCTTAAAGCCTCTTCCTTACTATAAGAAATCACCTCTTTGACTCTTGGTGAAAAATTATCGTCCATCTTCTGTTTTGTTTATTGTAAAAGTAAAAAGAATTGCTTTAAATAAAGCAAAAAACATACCTTAAATCTATTTATATGCTAATTGACAAAAAAAAAATGATAAATAAAAATCAAAATATTACTAATTGTTATCATTTTTAAATATAAAATTGTTAATAAATCGTTTAAATTTATAGACTAAATTGTCTTTAAAAATTAGAAAAAAACGTATATTGGCACGTTAAATAACGAATGATAATTTTAATATAAATAAATATATATGTCTGACGGAGAAAAGTTAATTTCGATTAACATTGAAGACGAAATGAAGTCAGCTTACATTGATTATTCAATGTCAGTTATTGTATCGAGAGCACTTCCAGATGTGAGAGATGGTTTAAAACCTGTTCACCGTAGAGTTTTATTTGGAATGTATGAATTAGGTGTTTTATCAAATAGAGCACATAAAAAATCAGCAAGAATTGTTGGAGAAGTATTAGGTAAGTATCACCCACATGGAGATACTTCTGTATATGATGCAATGGTACGTATGGCTCAAGATTGGAGTTTACGTTATTTACTTGTAGATGGTCAAGGTAATTTTGGTTCAGTTGATGGAGATAGTCCTGCAGCAATGCGTTATACTGAAGCAAGAATGCAAAAACTATCAGAAGAAATTTTAGCTGATATTGACAAAGAAACTGTTGATTTTCAGTTGAATTTTGATGATACTTTAGAAGAGCCTAAAGTAATGCCAACAAGAGTCCCTAACCTACTTATTAATGGTGCTTCTGGTATTGCGGTAGGTATGGCTACAAATATGCCTCCTCATAACCTAACTGAAGTTATAGATGGTACTTTGGCTTATATTGACAATAATGATATTGAGATAGATGAGTTGATGACACATATTAAAGCTCCAGATTTTCCAACTGGTGGAGTTATATATGGTTATGAAGGAGTAAGAGAAGCTTTTAAAACAGGAAGAGGGCGTATTGTGATGCGTGCAAAAGCTCGTTTTGAAGAAAGTAATAATAGAGAAGCAATTATTGTTACAGAAATTCCTTATCAAGTTAATAAGGCCGATATGATTAAGAAAACGGCCGATTTAATTAATGAGAAAAAAATTGAAGGTATTTCTACTATTAGAGATGAATCGGATAGGAATGGAATGCGAATTGTGTATGAATTAAAAAGAGATGCGGTTCCTAATATTGTATTAAATACACTTTATAAGTTTACTCAATTACAATCTTCTTTTAGTGTTAATAATATTGCATTAGTAAACGGAAGACCTCAAATGTTGAATCTAAAAGAATTGATTCATTATTTTGTTGAACACCGTCACGAAGTAGTAATTAGAAGAGCTCAATATGAATTAAGAAAAGCAGAGGAGCGAGCTCATATTTTAGAAGGTTTAATTATTGCATCAGACAATATTGATGAAGTAATTGCTTTAATTCGTTCTTCTAAAGATGGTGAGGAAGCTAGGGCAAAGTTAATTGAGCGATTTAAATTATCTGAAATTCAAGCCCGTGCAATAGTTGAAATGAGATTAAGACAATTAACAGGTCTTGAGCAAGATAAACTTAGAGGTGAATATGATGAGATAATGAAATTGATTACAGGCTTAAAAGAGTTATTAGCAAGCAAAGAATTGCGTATGGAACTTATTAAAACTGAATTGATTGAAATTAAAGATAAATATGGTGATGAACGTCGTTCAACAATTGAATATGCTGGTGGAGATGTAAGTATTGAAGATTTAATTGCAGATGAGCAAGTAGTAATTACTATTTCTCATGCTGGTTATATAAAACGTACATCATTATCAGAATATAAAACACAAAATAGAGGAGGAGTTGGACAAAAAAGTGCTGCAACAAGAGATCAAGATTTCTTAGAGCATTTATTTATTGCAACTAATCATCAATACTTAATGTATTTTACCCAAAAAGGTAAATGTTACTGGATGCGTGTTTTTGAAATCCCTGAAGGGACTAAGGCTAGTAAAGGTAGAGCTATTCAAAATTTAATAAACATTGAAAATGATGATAAAGTAAAAGCTTACATCTGTACTCAAGATTTAAAAGATGAAGAATACATTAATAATCATTTCGTGATTATGGCTACCAAAAATGGTCAAGTTAAGAAAACACCTCTTGAACAATATTCACGTCCACGTCAAAATGGAATTAATGCAATTACCATTAAAGATAATGATGAATTATTAGAAGCTAAATTAACTACAGGTAACAGTCATGTATTATTAGCTGTTAAATCTGGTAAACTTGTCCGTTTTGAAGAAAGTAAAACACGACCAATGGGAAGAACAGCTTCTGGAGTTAGAGGTATTACTTTAGCGGATGATAAAGATGAAGTTATTGGTATGGTTTCTATTGACGAAAAAGACATCAATGATTCTCAAATTTTAGTAGTTACTGAGAATGGTTATGGAAAACGTACAAAATTAGAAGAAGAAGGAGAACCAGTTTATAGAGTTACTAATCGAGGAGGTAAAGGTGTTAAAACCCTTAATTTAACAGAAAAAACAGGTTCGTTAATTTCTATTAATGGAGTTACAGATGAAGATGATTTAATGATTATTAATAAATCTGGTTTAACTATTAGAATGAAAGTTTCTGATTTACGTGTTATGGGTAGAGCAACTCAAGGAGTTCGTTTAATTAATATTAAAGGGAATGATTCTATAGCTGCTGTAACAAAAGTACTTCGTGAAGAAGAAGATGAAAACATAGAAGATGTTGATACAAATGTAGAAGATGATAATCAAACAGATATAGAAAAACCTTCAAATGAAGACGGTCAGGGATAATTAAAAAGAAAAGCCCAATTTATTTGGGCTTTATGTTATATATACTAATCAATAGAAAAATGAAAAAAATTTTATTTATTGTAGCGTTAACTTTTTCAATAGCTACATTTGCACAAAAAGACGAGTTAAAGGCTTTGAAGAAAATTTATTCTAGAAATACAATTTCTGAAAATGATTTAAAAGAATATAAATCAGCATATGAAGCTCTAAGTAGTATGGAGTTAAATGAAAGTGATAATACTTATTATATGTTTTATAAAACTATGTATCCTACTGTTGTTCTTGCTTCTAAAGGTTCAAAAGTAACTATGCAAGATCAAATGATTTTATTTACTCCAGAGTTTGTTGAAGAATATAGTAGAGTAATAGATAATACTATTTTGTTTGAATCAAAAACAGGTAAAAAAATATATACAGATGATTTAATCCAAGAAAAACAACAATTTTCTGAAACATTAAGACAAGTTGCTAATGTTTTAAATAAAGAATCTAAATTCCAAGAATCTTCTTTAATGTTTTATAATTTATATTTATTTGATAAAATAAATCAAGGTAGTGCATTAGAAAATGCTGCAATTTTGTCTTTTCAGGCTGAGGATTATCTTAGAGCGGAAAACTTATACATTGAATTACTTGATAGTGATTATTTAAAAAATGGTGTTAAATATTATGCTGTTAACAAAGCAAGTGGTGTAGAAGAAGTTTTTAATAATAGAGGCCAAAGATTAAAATTTATTTCTTTGAAGACTCATGAAAAACCAAGAGACGAAAAAAATTCAATTAGAAAAAAAGAGTTTATTAAAATGTTGGCTATTTTAACTCTCCAAAATGGTAATATTGAAAAAGCAAAACCTATTTTTACTGAAGCTTTAAAATTAAATCCAAATGATAAAGATTTATTAACTAGAGAATTTAGTATATACTTTAATGAAGGTTTTGAATATCTAAAAGAAGATGATAAAATAGTAAAAGAAATAAATGCTAATCTCAAGGATAAAGAAAAATATAATGATTTAGTGGCTAAAAGAAATGGTATGTATAGGAGAGCTTTGCCAAATTTTGAAAAAGCATATCAAATTAACCCAACTGATGAAAACACAAAAAAATTACTTATAATTTGCTATGAAACTTTAGGAATGAAAGAGAAAGCTTTAACTGTTAAATAAAAAATAAAAAAATCATATAAAAAAATCCCGCTTTATGCGGGATTTTTTTATATGATTTTTTTTATAACTCTTAATTTGTGTGTATGTCTTCCAGTGTCTACATTATAAATACCAAGGTGATCTAATCTGTCAATTCGTACTTTTCCAGAAGCATGAATAATGTAGTTATCGTTCAACATTATTCCTACATGTGTTATATTTCCTTCTTCATTATCAAAAAAAGCTAAATCACCAGGCTCACTTTCTTCTATAAAACTTAAAGCTTCTCCTTGTGTAGCTTGGTCTGAAGCATCTCGTAAAAGTTTGTAGCCATTTATTTTATAAACCATTTGAGTAAAACCAGAGCAATCAATACCAAAAGGAGTTTTTCCACCCCATAAATATGGTGCATTTAAATACATGAAAGCAGTTTTAATTAAATTTTCTTTCTCTTTTTTACCACAAATTTTTATTCCATCAAAAGTATAGTTTGAAGTATTAATTTGCTCGTTTTCTAAAAAAGATAATGAAGCTCCTAATGGAACTGGAGTTAAAATATTGTTTGGTGTAGAAATATATTCAATTAAATCACTATTTAAAACAATAGGAGAATTATTTAAATAATTAAAATGTTCTTCGCTAATTATTAAATATTGTTTGTTGTCAATCCATCCAATATAATTGTCGAATGCAATTTCTATTTTAGTCCATTTTTTATCTTGTTCTAAAATAGTAAAATGCTCTCCAAATAATAGTTGAGAAACTTGCTCGCTTCTATCTGAAGGTTCAAATCGAATAGGAACTATGGAAAGATTACAAATTCCGAACATTAAAAATAATTATGAGTTAATAATTATGAGTTGTAGATAATAAATTCTACAACTCATAATTTATAAGGTTAGGCTTTTTCAATTACAATTGCTGATGCACCACCACCACCATTACAAATAGCAGCAGCACCAATTTTAGCATTGTTTTGTTCTAAAACATTAATTAAAGTTACAATGATTCTTGCTCCAGAACAACCAAGTGGGTGACCCAATGAAACCGCTCCACCATTTACGTTTACTTTATCGTTTTCTAAACCAAGAATTTTAGCATTTGCTAAACCAACTACAGAAAAAGCTTCGTTAAACTCAAAAAAGTCAACATCTGAAATACTTAAATTTGCTTTCTTTAAAGCAATTGGTAATGCTTTTGAAGGTGCAGTAGTAAACCAAACTGGTTCGTGTGCTGCATCTGCGTATGATTTAATATAAGCCAATGGCTTTAATCCTAATTCATTCGCTTTATCTTCACTCATTAAAACTAATGCAGCAGCTCCATCATTAATTGTTGAGGCATTTGCTGCTGTCACTGTTCCTTCTTTTGTAAAAACAGCAGAAAGAACTGGTATCTTATCTAATTTAACATTTGTATACTCTTCATCTTTAGAAACAATAATCGCATCTCCACGTCTCTGAGGAACTTCTACTGGCACGATTTCAGAATCAAACTTACCAGCATCCCATGCATTTGCAGATCTTTTGTATGATTGAATAGCAAAGTTATCTTGCTCTTCTCTTGAAATTTTATGTTCA
>CAZLGK010000029.1:0-17649 GCA_964559365.1 uncultured Flavobacterium sp. | reverse complement strand
AAATCGTCGTGTTCTTCTTCGTTAAAATTAGTTGCTGGTTCAAAAGCATCAGCAGCTGGCATAGGAGGAACATTTCCAGCAGGAGCTTGTGCTGCTAATTTTTCAATTCTCCATCCTTGAATAGAGTTAAAATACTTAGCTTCACCTTGTGGATTAATCCATTCTCTTCCTCTTAAATTAATTGAAACTTTAACTGGTTCTCCAACATTATAATTGTTCAATAAATCACATTTATCTTGAGTAAACTCAATCATTATCATTTGAGGGTATTGCTCTTCAGTTGTTACAACTAATTCTCTTTTTTTAAATGAAGCACTAATTTGTTGTACGTCATTAATCAATTTAATCTTTCCTGTTACTTCCATCTTACTATTAATTTATTGTTTTGCTAAAAGTACTTTCCAAGCGGTTAGCACTTCGTTATTATCTAAATATTCTTTTGCTTTTTTCAATTGCTTTTGAGCATCTTCTGCACTTAAAATTCCTTTTATTTCAAAATTTTCTTTTACAAATATAGCAATTTCTTCTTCTGAAGGAATCGCTTCTATATTTCCTAACTTCCCTAAATCATTTCCATTAAAGATTGAACTTTCCTTTACAAATTGGGGAACATTATCAACTCCAACACCTAATGTTGATAACGGTTTTTCAACTTCAAACATTCCAACATTTGAGCGAGAATACCAGTTAGCTCCCATTCTTGCAACCAAATTAATTTTATGTTGATCAATCATACCATTAGCATCTAAAACAGCCTCATTAATATGTATTTTAACTACTTCACAAATAACTAAATTTCCTGCTCCACCTTGATCACCAAGCGCAATTACGTCATTTACCTTACATTCAAACTGAACTGGACTTTCAGCTACTCTAAAAGGTTTAACAACATCAGAATCAACCATTGTTAAGCCAGATTTTTCAAATTCATTTACTCCATCTGGATATTCTGTACTTGAAAGTGACATTTGTTGTACGATATCATAATTAACTATATTAATTACAACTTCTTTTGTATTCTGAACATTTATTAAAGTATGTTTTACAGTATTATTTCTAACCCTTCTAGCAGGAGAAAATATCAATATAGGTGGGTTTGAACTAAATACATTAAAAAAACTAAATGGAGATAAGTTTGGCGCACCATTTTCATCAAGTGTACTTGCAAATGCAATAGGCCGTGGCGCAACGGCACTTTGTAAATAACCTTGCAGTTTTGCTGGCTCTATTTCTTTTGGGTTGATTGACAACATGTTAAAAAATTTTTACAAAGATACTTTTTTGAAATAATTTAGAAGCGTATAAGTTGATACAATTTTAGTATTTTTACTAACAAATTCTATTTATGCAGTTTTCGGAAAAGCGAAATATTTCACGTTGGTTCATCATACTAGCCTCATTTTTAATTGTTGTTCTAATTTTATGGAATACTTATAACTTTTTTCAGATTTTTAAAGTCGAAGAAAGAACGAAGATGGAATTGTGGGCAACAGCACAAAAGACATTAGTAAATGCAAATGAAAATACCGAAGTAGAATTACCACTTCAGATAATTAGCGCCAACTCATCGAGCCCTATGATTCTAACAAATAGCGAAAATAAAATAATCAATTCTAACAATATTGATGAAGAAGTTCAAGCAGACAGTATTGCTTTATCTAACTTGTTAAAAACATTAAAAACAGAAAATGAACCTATTAAAATGGAGCTTTCTGAAAATAATTACCAATTATTGTATTATGGAAATTCTTCATTATTAAATAAATTAAAATACTATCCTATTGCCCTTTTGTTAATCATCATTTTATTTGGAGCTGTTGTTTATAACTTTTACAGAGCTACAAAAATGGCAACTCAAAACAAGCTTTGGGCTGGAATGGCAAAAGAAACCGCTCATCAAATAGGAACACCATTATCTTCATTAATTGGCTGGCTTGAACTCTTAAAAATGGAAAACATTGAAGAAAGCACGTTATCTGAAATTGAAAAAGACATTAACCGATTACAAACAATAACCGATCGTTTTTCTAAAATTGGCTCGGAACCTGTATTAGAAAAAAGAGATTTTATTGAAGAAACTTTAAACTCGATAGAGTATTTAAAATCTAGAACATCTAAACAAGTTGTTTTCACTATTAATGTTCCTAAAGAACCTATTTACATTGAATTGAACCCAGCATTACACAGTTGGACTATTGAAAATTTAGTTAAAAATGCAATTGACGCAATGAAAGGAAAGGGAAAATTAGATATAACAATTGAAGAATCAAATAATATAGTAAAACTAAGAATTAAAGATTCTGGCAAAGGAATTCCAAAAAATCAATTCAACAAAGTATTTGAACCCGGATTTACAACCAAAAAAAGAGGTTGGGGATTAGGTTTATCTTTAACCAAAAGAATTGTACAAGAATACCATAAAGGAAGAATAAAAGTAGCTCAATCAGAAATTGGAAAAGGAACTACTATGCAGTTAAGTTTTAAAAAAAACTAACCTAATAATAACTTTATAATCTTCTTTTTAAAATTAGTATAAGGTGAATATTTAAAATTAAACTCTAGCCAATTAGGTTTGTCTAAAATACTTTTGTAATGTGAAAAAGCATCAAACCCATATTTACTATGATAACTCCCCATTCCACTATTTCCAATTCCTCCAAAAGGTAAATTAGAATTAGAAATATGCATAATAGCATCATTAACTGCCCCTCCTCCAAAGGAAATTTCATTTAAAACAGTATCCTTAACTATGTTACTCTCCGTGAAAACGTAACAAGATAATGGTTTTGGCAAAGATTTGATTTTAGCTATTGCCTCATTAATATTTGTATAGTTAATAACAGGCAATATAGGTCCGAAAATTTCTTCTTGCATAACTAGATCATTAAACGTACAATTATGCATTACTATTGGCTCAATAATGCGTTCTTTTTCGTGTACTTGGCCTCCAAAATAAATTTTATTTGTATCAATTAACTTAGTCAAACGTTGTACGTTTTTATCGTTAATTATTTGAACGTAATTATCATTTTGTATACTATAATTGGCTTTTACAATTTCTAGTTTTAATAATTCTAAAAAGTGTTTTTCAATAGAATTCTCTACTAAAATATAATCTGGAGCAATACAGGTTTGACCTGCATTTAAAAATTTTGCCCAAACAATACGTTTTACGGCCATCTTCAAATTAGCATCTTTAGCAACAATTGTTGGACTTTTTCCACCTAACTCTAAAGTAACTGGAATTAAATTTTTTGCGGCAGCCTGATATACAATTTTACCAACAGTTGAACTTCCTGTAAAAAATATTTTATCGAATTTAAAATGCAACAATTCAGTAGTTTCAGCTATTCCGCCTTCAACTACATGAAAATAACTTGCTTCAAAGTTAGAATTTATCAATTTCGCTAACACTTTACTAACGTGAGAGGCCAATTCGCTTGGCTTTAAGACAATGGTATTTCCTGCGGCAATAGCTGCAATTACTGGCGCAATAGACAATTGAATAGGGTAATTCCAAGCACCTATTACTAATACTGTGCCTAAAGGCTCTGGAATAATATATGATTTTGCGGGGAAATTTACGAAATTTGTTGTTACCTTTTTTCTTTTTGACCAAGAAGACAATTTACTTAATGCCAAGTCAATCTCATGAATAAGTAAGCTAATTTCTGTGGTATAATTTTCAAAAGCTGATTTTTTAAAATCTTTAAAAATAGCCTCATTTAACAAGGAGTTATTGTTTAACAAAACAGTTTTTAATTTTTTTAATTGCTCTTTTCTAAACTGAATACTTTTTGTTTGATTAGTATTAAAAAAATCTTGTTGCCTTTTAAAAATAGTTTGCATAATTAATTAAAATAAAAAATCCTGAAAAATTTCAGGATTTAAGTTACATATTTTTTGCTATTTTATTTGCGATATCTTTAAATTCTTCAGCTTCAAGTATTACTTTTCGTTGAAAGCGCATATCATCCATATCTTTTAATGGAATTAGATGAACGTGAACATGCGGTACTTCTAAACCTACAACAGCAACACCAATTCTTTTACATTCAATTGTTTTTTCAAGAGCTTTTGCCACTTTTCTAGAAAATGCCATTAAACCCATATACAATTCTTCTTCCATATCAAAAATTTTATTGATTTCTTGTTTTGGAATACAAAGAGTATGTCCTTTTGCATTAGGATTTACATCTAAAAAAGCTAAGAAATTTTCATCTTCAGCAATTTTATAACACGGAATTTCACCACTTACAATTTTTGTAAAAATACTTGCCATAATTTAGCTTCTTGTAATTTCAACAATATCAAATTTTATAACACCATTAGGCACGCTTATTTCAGCAACATCTCCTACGCTTTTCCCTAATAATCCTTTCCCAATTGGTGAAGTTACAGAAATTTTTCCCGACTTTAAATCAGCTTCACTTTCAGCAACTAAAGTATAAACCATTTCCATACCATTAACTTGATTCTTAATTTTAACAGTCGATAAAACAAGGACTTTTGAAAGATCTAGTTGAGACTCATCAATTAATCTTGCATTAGCTACAATTTCTTCCATCTTAGAAATTTTCATTTCTAATAAACCTTGTGCTTCTTTCGCTGCGTCATATTCTGCATTTTCAGACAAATCACCTTTATCTCTTGCATCTGCAATATCTTGTGACGCTTTTGGTCGCTCAATATTTTTCAAATGGTCTAATTCATCTCTTAATTTTTTTAACCCTTCTGCCGTATAATATGATACTTTACTCATAACTTCATCGTTTATATAAATAGAAAGAATCCCACATAAATGGGATTCCTTATAACAAAGATACTAAAATAATTTTGAAATTATATTTAGCTTGTCAATTACTTTATTAAATTTAATTTAAATTTGTATTTATGAAAAAATACTTGCCGCTTTTTTTATTGACACTTTTTTTAAGTTGTAGTCAAGAAACTTTTAACAACAATAATCCATATTTACCAAATTATGGATTTTCAACTTCTATAAATTTAAACTTACCACAATATAGTCAGTTATTATATACTGCAAATGCCGTTTACATAAATGATGCAGGAACTGGAATAAGAGGTGTTTTTGTTTTCAATACTGGAAATGGAAATTATGTTGCTTATGATGCTGCTTGTCCAAATCAAGCACTAAGTAGTTGTTCAACAATGACGATTAATGGAATTAAGGCATTATGCAATTGTGATGGAGCTGAATATAGTTTTTTTAGTGGTCAAGCAGAAGGCAAGGAATATCCCATGAAACAATACAGAGTTGAAATAATTAATTCAACAAGCTTAAGAGTTTACAATTAATAAGCCTTGTAAAACAAATTTTACAAGGCTTATTTTAATTCAATAAAAGGGTATTAATTAAAAGCTTAAGGTTACTCCTAAAAGAAAATTAATCCCTGCTTGCGGATAAAAACCTGTACCTTCAATGGTAGTAATATTTGGACCTGACCAATCGTCGTCGTATGTATAAAAATATCCATTAGACTCGTATTCTCTATCTAAAACATTATTAACTAATCCTGAAAATAAAATAGATTTTATGCCTTTCTTTATTTGCCATTCGTAAGTAATATTTAAATCATGAACACTATAATCCCTTAATTTTGAATTTTCAGAATCAATGTTTCCCATAAATTGTTCTCCTACAAATTTTGAAAGCAATGAAATATTCAATAATTTAAAAGGGGAATACGTTACAATATTTCCTGCAATAATATTTGGAGAATAAGCAATATTAGTGTTTCCTAAATTTTGTAATTCTCCATCTCTTTGAAAAAAGAAATCTTCATTTCTATTCTGACTTAATGTAATATTAGGACTAATTAAAAACTTATCACTTAAACGAATTGATGATTCAAACTCTACACCTAAACGGTAACTGTTTCCACTATTTGTAAAAACCGGAGCACCTACGTCATTTAAAGCACCTGTCAATACTAATTGGTCAATATAACGCATATAAAAAGCATTTGCCTGAAATCTAACTTTATTTGAGTTATATTTCCATCCAAATTCATAATCAAACAATCGTTCAGGTTTAATAGCACCACTTTCATAATCATCTCTTCTAGGTTCTTTATTAGCTACTCCAAAATAACCATAAAAAGAATTTTTTGCATCTAATTGATAATTCAAGCCAGCCTTTGGATTGAAGAAACGAAATGTATCATTTACATCATTAAATCTGAAACTAGTTGCTTCATAAAATACAATTCTATATTGCAAATCAGTAAATAAATTTAACTTATTAGTAATACCTTGTGAAATCCTGGCATAAAAATTAATATCATCTTTATTCCCATAATTATCATAATAACGATTCGGATTTGGAATATAATTTTGAGTCCAAACTACTTCGCCAAAATGCTTGCCTAAATAACGATTAGCAGCACCTCCTATTAATAAATCGGTATTTTTAATATTGTAATTTAATGAAAAAGTAGCCCCAAAAAAATCGTTATCTAACCAACGCTTTCTAACTAAATCAGAAACCGTATTTCCATTAAATGCAGGTAAGTTATATTCGGTTAATTCTTCATCTTCTCGATATTGTTCAAAATACCCTTTCCCTTTTGTATAATGCAATGCAATATTTGAAACCCAATTCTCTGACCAGTTCTCTGACCAATGTAATTGAAAATGATTTTGCCAGTAATTATCCGTCTCATTATCATAGAACTGCATAGTACCATCTTCGTCAAAATACATTCCCGCAGGATTAAAAGTACGATCATCCCTTAGCCTATTAGGGTCTTCAATACCATACCAAGCTTGATAAGTTTTTTCTTTCCCACCAAACGCCATAAATTTTATCAAAGAGGTCTCTGTTACATAATTGGCATTAAAAAAATAACCAAACATATCAGAAGATGCCCTATCTATAAAACCATCTGAAGCAATATTTGAAACACGACCATTTAACTCGAAATTACTATGCAAACCTGTACCAAAAGATACTGTATGCTTTCTTGTATTAAAACTTCCAAATGAATTTGAAATTTCTGCAAAGGCATCTTCTTGATAGGATTTCGTTTGCATATTTAAACTGGCACCAAAAGCTCCTGCCCCGTTAGTTGATGTTCCTACACCTCTTTGCAACTGAACACTCTCTATTGAAGAAGCGAAATCAGGTAAGTTTACAAAGAAAGTTCCGTGACTTTCACTGTCGTTAAAAGGAACCCCATTTAACGTGACATTAATTCTAGAACCATCTGAACCACGAACACGCATATAAGTATAACCAACGCCATTTCCTGCATCTGTAGTACTAACCACAGAAGGTAAATACTGTAATAAAACAGGAACATCTTGACCTAAATTACGAGGTGTAATCTCTTCCTTATAAACATTAGTGTAGGTAATTGGACTCTTTTCTTTGGCACGAACAGAAGAAACCATCACTTCCTTTAAGTTAGTAACCTTTAATGAATCTAAAGGCTGTTCTTGTGCAAAAGAGAACGTAAAAGAGAAAAGACTTAGTCCTAAAACTCTTTTGAATTGTTTGTTGTTGAATAAAGTTTTCATTCGTAAAATTAGTTACGAATAAAAGGGGCAATTATTCTTTTTTTTTAAAATTAAATTGTAAAATAGACTTATACCAACGTGCACATTAGTATTTTGTCGTTTTCCTTGGCAGCATTACCTGCCCAGGTTCTATGGGTATAATCTCAGCTCGTTATTTAGAGCACCCCTTTGAGACAATGCAAAATTACCACATTATTTTAAAAAATCAATTTAATTTTTAAAAATTAGGCTTTTTTCTATTTTGCTTTAAAGCACTCATAATTTTTTTAGAATTAAGTCTTCTCTCTTTAACACTTCTTGGTATTTTTGTTGTTCTTCTTATTTTTGGTTTATGTAGCCCTTTTTCAATAACAGAGAAAAATCGTTTAATAACAATAGCTTTATTTTTAATCTGACTTCTATCTTCATCACAATTTAAAATAAGAACATTGTTCTGGGTTAATTTTGAGGATATTTTTTGTTTTAAAAACTCTTTCTCTTCATCGGTTAATGCTAAAGAATTTGCCAAATCAAAAGAAAGAACAACTTTTGAAGAAACTTTGTTAACATGTTGACCTCCTGCACCACTACTTCTAACGGCTTTAAACTCTACCTCGGAAATTAATTGTTCTTTATTCATTTAAAGGCTGATGAGCAGGTTTCAATAAATCATTAACGTTTTTAACAGGGTTGAAGGTTTCCAATGGAACCTCAACAAAAACCGTAGTCCATTTTGCCATAGCACCATTCCATAAACCAGGCAACTCAATCGATTTTATAGGCTTACCATTTTTATTTTTTTCTACAATAAACGCCGCATTATGATCTACAAAATCAATCAAATTAAATTTTTGACCTTTATAATTGTATACTCCACAAACTATATCAACAGGATTAAAATGTGTTGCTGATTTTGCAATTTTATGTTGCTTCTCATTTGAAAAATTAATTTGAGAAGACTCTACAATTTGAAGCGTTTGTCTTCCTTTTTCATCAAGCACCCAAAAAGGGCCTCCGCCTGGTTCTCCTTCATTTTTAACCATACCACAAACTCTTATAGGCCTATTTAAAACTTTAGTTAAATATTCTATTTTATATGATTTTTTAAAATATTTAAAATCTTCTGGCAAAGGAAATGATAGTTCTTTTTCTGTGAATAAAATTATGTCTTGTAGTTTTGTTTCGGAAATTTCTTTGGTGTCTAAATCATTTAAGCACTTAAAAACCGTATTTTGAATTTTAATAATTATAGCCCCTAAAACCTTTTTATAATCAGAAATAATTTTTCTATTATTTTGAGCAACATTATCGATGTTTTTTAAAAATATAAAATCTGAGTTTAATTTATTTAAGTTTTCTATTAAAGCTCCATGACCTCCTGGTCTAAAAAACAAAGAATTATCATCTAGTCTAAATAAAGAGTTATCGAGATTAACTGCAATAGTATCTGAACTCGAATCTTGATAAGAGAAGCTAATTTCAAATTCATTAAACTTATCTGTTATTGTTTTGAATTCATTTTGAAACTCTTCACTTATTGTAAAATGTATCTTCGTTTTTACATTGTCTTTTTTATAAAAATCAGCTTCAATAATATTTTCCTCAATAGGAGTAACACTGTTCTCTTTATTTAGATGAAAAGGTAAAATTCCTTTAGGTTTTTGAGCATAATTTAAACCCTCCTTACTTAATAAAGTTTTAATTAGAAAATAATGTTTTTGATCATTCGTTAAATTATGATAACTCGGAATTAAATCTATAGTTTTCGCTTTCAATTCAGAGTAAAAAGGAAAGTTTTTTAATCCGAAAATAAACAATGCTAAATCTTTATTTTCAGACGAGTTTAAATATCCGTTAATGGTATCTTTTTCAATATCAAAAACGTTTATGAACTCACTAAGAAATTTAAACATTCTAGATGCCGCTCCAGAAGCAGGAACAAACTTTTCTATTGAGTAATTAACTTTATTATCGTCAAAAAAAGCAATAAACTGTTTTACTTCTTTTTGATTTAAGGACAATATTCCATCACCAATTATTGCAGGTTTAGCAAGTTGAATCATTGAGACTCCATTCTTAAAATAAAACAATTGTTGCTTAATTTTATCCAAAGAATTCCCTCTTTTATCAATATATATTAAATCTTCTTTTGTAAAATTTTCTTCCATTCTAAATAGCCAAAAATGGCAACTATTGTAAATATTAAAAATTGTAAACTTGAAAAAGTAAATCCTTTATAGAAGTATAATGGAACAGAAACGATATCTCCTACAATCCAAAAAATCCAATTTTCAATTTTACGTTTTGCCATAAGCCACATTCCCACAAAGAAAATCCCTGTTGTAAATGTGTCTACATAAGCGGTCCAATCATTGAATTTATCAAACCAATGATATATCAATATTACAAAAAGAATTGTTACTATAAAAATAACAAAGGTATTTATCCATTCTTTTTTGTTGGCCCATGAAATTGGATATTCTACTTGATTATCGTTTTTTCTGGTCCAAAGAAACCATCCGTAAATACTCATAGTTGTATAATAGCCATTTATCAACATATCCCCAATTAAACCCCATTTATTTAACAAGTAAACATAAATAATTGTGCTGACTAAACCGGTAGGGTAAACTAAAATATTATTTTTCAAAGCAAAGAAAACACTTGCTAATCCAAATAGCACAGCAATAATCTCAAAGGCAATATCAAAAGTATCGTAATGACTATATTGTGAAAACAAAAATTCAATCATAATTCAAAAAAAGCGTTATCATTTTCAAAAGCAGTACCAATTACTACCATATCTGCCCCAGCATTAAAAGCGTCGTCGATTGCTTCTTTCGAACGAATTCCGCCACCAACAATTAACGGAATTATTAATTTTTTAGAAACTTGACTAATCATTTCTAAAGGAACAGCTAATTTTGCACCGCTTCCTGCTTCTAAGTAAACAAGCTTATTTCCTAAATACTCAGAAGCTTTTGCCGTTTGACTAATATAATCAATGTTCTTTCTATCTAGAGGCTTCGTTTTACTAACACGTTCAACTGCTGTTTCTACACCACTTTCTATTAATAAATAACCTGTTGAGATAATCTCCAAATTAGTTTTTTCCAAAATTGGAACAGCATTCACTTGATGTTCAATTAGATAATCTGGATTTCTTCCAGAAAGCAAACTAAGAAACAAAATCGCATCAGCTTCAGCTGAAACTTGTTTATAATCACCTGGAAATAAAAACACAGGCAAATCTACATATTGCTTAATCTCCTTAATTAATTCATCCAAATGATTTCCATTATAAGTACTTCCTCCAATAAATATATGGGTAGCTGGAGATTTATTTATCTTTTTACATAAATTTTTAACATCTGAAAGCAAAAGTTTTTCAGGGTCTAATAAAATAGCGAGTAACTTCCTGTTCTCTTTTTTGGCTTGTAAAATGTCTCTATATAACTCTTTCATTCTATTTCTCTAATGCATAAACCAAAGTAAATCCTTCAAACTCTTCAAAGTAAAAATTAAATTCTTTCCCAAACTCATTTTGTTGAACAGAAGCCTTTCCTTTTCCATCTATTAATTCAAAATTAAAGACTTTCATATTCTCTTTAAAACTTAAACTTCTAGAATTACACATTTTATATATTGCCTCTTTTGCTCCCCAAATTACAGTCAACTTTTTTATATAATCTGCTGTGTTTTTGTCTAAATAATTAAACTCAAAATCTATAAACTTATCAGCAATTCTAGTAATTTTTTCTCTTTGTAGCTCTATATCAATGCCAACATTCTCTTCTCCAATAATAATTGCAGAAAAATTATTAGAGTGTGTAATCGAAATTTGTTTTCCATCTTTTAGGTGAGGCTTTCCATCTTCATCATAAAACAAATCAAAGTCCGAATAACCAGCAGATTTCAACAAATGCCTAATACTCAAAAAACCATTTTGATGACTTTCAGATTTCATTTTCTCAAGCCTAGCTAAAGAAACATCTTTCAACCTAATTTGACGGAATAACTCATTAAAATCTTCCTCAATTTTCCAAATGGAAACTGAAGTAAATGGATTTACTTGTATTTTTTTATAAAAAGACATTAAATATAAGGTTGAAATTCAAAGCATTACCTTATTAAACATTTCACAAAATAAGGTGTTTTATTTAAAAATTAAAAATGAAATACATACCTTTGCACTTCAATTTTATAAATACAAATATACAATAATAGATGAGTTCGAATACAACTACTTATGTGCCTTATAAAGTAAAAGATATTACTTTGGCAGACTGGGGAAGAAAAGAAATTGAATTAGCTGAAGCTGAAATGCCAGGTTTAATGGCTTTAAGAGAAGAATATGGCGCAAGTCAACCTTTAAAAGGAGCACGTATTGCTGGATGTTTACATATGACTATTCAAACTGCTGTATTAATTGAAACTTTAGTTGCTCTTGGAGCTGATGTTACATGGTCTTCTTGTAATATTTTCTCAACTCAAGATCACGCTGCTGCTGCTATTGCTGCTGCTGGAATTCCGGTTTATGCTTGGAAAGGATTAAATGAAGAAGAATTTGATTGGTGTATTGAGCAAACTTTATGGTTTGGTGAAGATAGAAAGCCGTTAAATATGATTCTTGATGATGGTGGAGATTTAACAAATATGGTTTTTGACCGTTTTCCTGAATTAATTGCTGAAATAAAAGGTTTATCCGAAGAAACAACAACTGGAGTTCACCGTTTATATGAAAGAATGCAAAATGGAACTCTACATATTCCTGCAATTAACGTAAACGATTCAGTTACTAAATCTAAATTTGATAACAAATATGGATGTAAAGAATCAGCTGTTGACGCTGTTAGAAGAGCAACAGACATTATGTTAGCTGGAAAAAGAGTTGTAGTTTGTGGATATGGTGATGTTGGAAAAGGTACTGCAGCTTCTTTTAGAGGTGCAGGTTCAATTGTAACTGTGACTGAAATTGACCCTATTTGCGCTTTACAAGCTGCAATGGACGGTTTTGAAGTTAAAAGATTAGACACAGTTGTTGGCAATGCAGATATTGTTATTACAACTACTGGAAATAAAGATATTGTTTTAGGTTCTCATTTTGAGAAAATGAAGGACAAAACTATTGTTTGCAACATTGGTCACTTTGACAATGAAATAGACATGGCTTGGTTAAATAAAAACCATGGTTCAACTAAAAATGAAATTAAACCTCAAGTTGACAAATATACCATTAATGGTAACGACATTATTATTTTAGCTGAAGGACGTTTAGTTAACTTAGGTTGTGCTACAGGTCACCCAAGTTTTGTAATGAGTAATTCATTTACAAACCAGACATTAGCTCAAATTGAATTATGGACAAATGGTGACGCATACAAAAATGAAGTTTATATGCTACCAAAACACTTAGATGAAAAAGTAGCTGCATTACATTTAGCAAAATTAGGAGTTGAATTAGAAACTTTACGTGAAGACCAAGCAAAATATATTGGAGTTTCGGTTGAAGGACCATTCAAACCAGAATACTACAGATACTAAGAATTATTAGTAAACAAAGTAATTTTAAAAACCCTTACACAAAACAAGTAAGGGTTTTTTATTTAGCGCGTACATCATAAAAAGGAAACTAATCTAATTCTTTTTTATTTCTTCTTGTAGCTTTTTGGTCAAACTATTAAAAACTAAATCATAAGAGTAATTGATTAATTCAATAATCATTTTACTAGAAACATCTCCTTTTACATAAACACTATTCCAATGTAATTTACTCATGTGATAACCGGGTTGAATAGATTCATGTTCTTCACGCAATACAATTGCTCTTTCTGGATCGCATTTTAAATTAATAAAAGGGCTATCAGCCTCCCACCCTTTTAACGATGTTAAACAAAACATTTTTCCACCAACTTTAAATACCAAAGTATCTTCATCAAACGGAAAATGCTCGGTTACTCCTTTTTTAGATTGACAAAATTCGTAAAGCTGTTGAATATTCATTTTATTCTAAAATTTTATATAAAACTGGCTTACTCGGACTAGCGTCATTTTCAAACGACGCAATTTGTAAGTTTAAGAAATAACTTCCGTCTGAAATAGAGTAATCAACATAGATCATTTCTGTAATGGTGCATTTCATTCGAGCATCTGCATTTAACTCGTTTACATTTTTTACATTCCAAAATGCTTTATGTGAAAGCAATTTTCCTTCGTCATGTTCTTTGTCTACACTTGGCAAATCAATTAATAGATGTTGTATTCCTTTTTTTCTAATGAAAATGGCAGCGGATTCCTCTATGTAAGGTGGATTGGTATTAGAATAGTTTAAATGTTTTTTAAACTCTAAATTTGGTAACGTACGAATAATAATAGCTTCTGGAGTTTTTCCTTGTAAAGCTTTTTCGATTGCATATTTTGTAATAACTAAATCTTCCCCTGTTTTAGTTGGTTCAACCGAAACAACTTCAGCAATAAAGAAAAACTGTTTCAAATATTGATTAATGGAATAAAAATCACGAGTAATATGTCCTAAACATTCAGTATGTGTACCGTGAGCATGCGGATTAAAGAAAATGTTATTAAAATTAGTCGACGATTTTCCTTCTGAAACTTTTCCTATCCAATCTCCATCTTTAACTGGCTCTATAATTGGTGTACTTTGATACCAAGCAATTGGATTCTGTTCGTTATTTGTTAATGGAATTGAGATGTCTAATGGTTTCGAAAGATCAATTTGAACAGTCGAATTATTATGTGTTATTATTGTTTTCAAAACAAATTTTAGTTAAATTTACAATGTATTTCAGGATTTAAAGATACTTAAAATGAAGAAATATTTTGTTTATTTACTGCTTTTATCAAATGTTTATTTATTTGCTCAAGTTAAAAACGTTTCATTTCAATCTGATCAATATATTTCAGATTTAAAAATCAATTTTAATAAAGATAAACAACGTTTTACATTTAGCCAATTACAGCTTTATACAGATAATGATTTTTCTATTTATAATAAAACCACAATGCTAAATGACAACTTTTCGTTTTATAATGGTCAATTAGAATATAAAAACTCTATTTTAATCCCAGCAAACACTTTATTTAACAACAAAATAGATTCCTTTAACCCAAATGGGGCATGTGATTTTACTAGTGCTTTATTTACAGGACTTTTAAATTTAACCTTAGGTTTGTTTCAGTCAGAATAAATCATTTATAAATTTAATAGAAACAAATCACTTGCAACTCCATCGCAAAGAAACTTTCCTTTTTTTGTTGCTCGAAGCACCTTGTTTTCAATAAATAATAAATCATCATCTAAAAAACGCTTTGCTTCTCTGTTTAAATGATTGAGATAAAGTTTTCCAAATTCGTTTTCAATTCTTTCTAATGAAACACCCCAAATGGTTCGCAAACCCGTCATTATGTATTCGTTATAACGGTCTGTTATCGTAAGGTTTTCGGTTTCAATTGGCACATTATTTTCTTTAATCGATTTTATATAAAGTGAATTATTAGAAACATTCCAACCTCTGTTTACTCCATCGTAACTGTGTGCCGAAGGCCCAATTCCAATGTATTTTTTTCCCAACCAATACGCCGAATTATTTTTTGAAAAATAATCAGGTTTCCCAAAGTTTGATAATTCGTAATGTACAAATCCATTTTCTTGTAAAGTTTCCACCAAAATATGAAATTGTTCTTGAGCGGCTTCATCGTCTGGTTGCTTGATAATTCCTTTTTTAATGAATTTATCTAAAGCGGTTTTTGGTTCAACCGTTAATGCATAACTCGAAATATGATTGATTCCAAAAGAAAGTGCTTTATCTATATTTTGTTGCCATTTTTCGTTACTCGAACCTGGAATTCCATAAATTAAATCCAAAGAAATATTATCAAAATATTGTGAGGCAATTTCCAAACATTTTGAAGCTTCTTCTGAATTGTGTGCGCGATTCATCATCTTCAAATCATCTTCAAAAAAAGATTGAATACCAATTGAAAGTCGGTTTATTTTGTTCTTTGACAATTCAATTATTCGTTCTTCTGTTAAATCATCTGGATTGGCTTCTACTGTAATTTCTGGATTTTCTAAAACTTCATAATTTTCATATACTTCATCAATCAAAAACCTTAAATCTTCAATTGATAAAATACTCGGTGTTCCGCCACCAAAATAAATGGTTTCTACAACTTCATCTTGAAACTCATTTTTACGCAAGCTAATTTCTTTGGCCAAAGCCAAAACCATTTCATCTTTTTTCTTTAAAGAAGTAGAGAAATGAAAGTCGCAATAATGACATGCTTGTTTACAAAACGGTATGTGAATGTAGATTCCGCTCATTTACTTCTTAACTCGTGATTCATTTTGTTTTACAAAAGCATCCCAACCTGAATAACTTTTTCCCACCTCTATTCTTCCTGAATTGAAGAAATGACAAACTGCTGCTGCTAAACCATCGGTTGAATCGAGATTTTTTGGCAAGGTTTTCAATCCTAATAATTGTTGGAGCATTTTAGCAACTTGCTCTTTACTGGCATTTCCGTTTCCGGTAATGGCCATTTTTATTTTCTTTGGTTCATATTCTGTAATGGGAATATCTCGAGACAATCCTGCTGCCATAGCAACACCTTGTGCTCTTCCTAACTTTAACATCGATTGTACATTTTTTCCAAAAAACGGCGCTTCAATTGCAATTTCATCAGGGTGATGCGTATCGATGAGTTCAATTGTACGTTCAAAAATATGTTTTAGTTTTTGATAATGATTATCTAGTTTGTTCAACTGCAGTTCATTCAACTGAATAAACTCCATTTTCTTATTCACGACTTTTATCAAACCAAAACCCATTATGGTTGTTCCTGGATCTATTCCTAATATGATGCGTTCGTTTGCCAATTTTTCTTTTCTTTGTAGTAATGATTTCGATTCCTCACAAAGCTAAACAATTCCTATTACTTATAATCAAACTTTTGATTGTAAGTATTGCTTTGTTTTATATTTATCAGCAGCTTCAAGATGATAAAAAAATCAATTGGAGTATTATTTCGAGTTATTTATCAGTACAATCAGCCATCATTTTAATGGGATTTTCAGCCGTAAACTGGATTTTTGAAATTTTTAAATGGAAACATTTAGTTTATTCCTTTAAAGAAATTTCTTTTTTTGAAGCCATGAAACAAAGTTTAGGTTCACTCACAGCATCTATTTTTACTCCTAATCGAATTGGCGAATATGGAGCCAAAGTTTTATATTTTACAAAAGAGAACAGTAAACAAATTGTCTTGTTAAATTTTATCGGAAACAGCAGTCAAATGCTTGTTACCACTTTTTTTGGAATGATTGGAATTCTATTAATTGGTTTCAAATTTCAAATTTCAAATTGGGTTATTTTTGGATGTATTGTAATCGCATTTTTATTGCTTTATTTCTTGAAAAACATTGAAATTTATGGCTTTTCTATTAAAAAATTAATCCAAAAAATCGCTTCTTTTCCGTTAGTATTTCACAGGAAAAACCTTTTGCTTTCAGTATTGCGTTATTTGGTTTTTTCTACTCAATTTTACATTTTATTATTGATTTTCGACATTGACGTTGCTTTTGAAATCGCTTTTGGAACTATTTTTAGCATGTATCTATTAGCATCAATCATTCCGAGTATACATTTAATGGATGTTGCTATAAAAGGTAGTGTTGCCGTATATTTATTTGGTTTAATTGGAGTTGAAAGTTGGAAAATAATTGCAATTACTTCTTTAATGTGGCTTTATAATTTGGTGCTACCTGTAATAATTGGAAGTTATTTTGTTTTACGCTTTAAACCTCAAAAATCATGATTGTAATTATATTCACAATCTTAATAATTTATGTGCTTTTTATAAGTGCGCTCATTTTTGGTTTTAGCAAAATAACTAAAAATGAAGTAAATACCTTAAAGCCTAAAACTACTTTTTCAATTGTTGTTCCTTTTCGAAATGAAGCAGACAATTTACCCAAATTATTACACACCATTTCTCTATTAAATTATCCGAAGGAATTATTTGAAGTTATTTTAGTGGATGATGAATCGGAAGATAATTTTTCAGTTATAAATTATGATTTTTCAATTACCATTATTAACAACAATA
>CAZLGK010000028.1:0-19767 GCA_964559365.1 uncultured Flavobacterium sp. | reverse complement strand
AAAGGCAAATCAACAATCATTTCTCCTTTTAAACTAAACATCACTACAATTGTAAACAATAATGCAATCAATGTAATTGGTGAAACAAACGGAATAAATTTCTGATTAAACCATTTATCACCAACATATTTCTTTATAAAATAACGACTAGCAACAGCTAACGCAAACGGAATTCCTAAATAAATTCCAACCGTTTTTGCTATTTCGGCTACTGTAATGTCTAATTCTAAACCTTTTATTCCAAATAAAGGCAACATTACTTCCAAATAAAAATAAGCATATAAACTAAAAAATAATACTTGAAACAAACTGTTTAATCCAATTAATCCAGCTGTTAATTCTCGGTTACCTTCTGCTAATTCATTCCAAACAATTACCATTGCAATACAAGGTGCAATTCCAATTATTATTAATCCTGTCATGTATTCCGGATAATCTTTCAAGAAAAATGTCGCCAATAAAAACATTAAAAAAGGTCCAACTATCCAAGTAATTATAAATGAAATTCCAAGTAATTTCGGTTTTTCAAACATCAATGGAACTTTTGAAAAATCAATTTTTGTTAAAGGCGGATACATCATTAAAATTAATCCAATTGCCAAAGGAATATTAGTTGTTCCAGAAGAAAATGAATTTATAAAATCAGCAGAATTTGGAATATAATAACCGAACCCTATACCAATTAACATCGCTAAAAAGATCCAAAGTGTTAAATATTTATCTAAAAAACCTAATCTTTTTTTCATACCACTATTTTTTTATTTGAGAAAAAACATAATGTATTTCTGAAGCAATCTCTAAACTTCTTTCAGCATATTTTTTATTCATTAAATCAGTTCCATCAAATGCTTTTGGATCTTCATAGGTTATAGGAATTCTCTTTTCAGCACCAGCAATAAATGGACAACCACCATCTGCTTGTGAACAAGTCATAATTGCAGCAAATTTTGATTCTGGATTAAATGCATCATCATACTTTTTTGAAAAACAAATGATAGGATGAACATTTTTAGCATATTTTACAGCATAAACTGGGTTTTCAGATTCACTCAATTTTTGAATTTGAAACCCTTGATTTTCTAACATTTCAGCTACTTTAGGAAACATAGCTGTTGCTTCTGTTCCACCAGAATAACAAATAACATTTTGAATATTAAAATGTAAAGCCATGGTTTGTGCCCAAATTTGTGTTAAGTGACTTCTACGCGAATTATGTGTGCAAATGAAATTTAACCGAACTTCTTCGTTTGCATCAACTTTAATTTGAATAAAATCAACTAATGGTTGTAAAACTTCTTTTCTTTCTTCAGAAATAAAAATTTTATCAATCTTTTTTATGGTTTCTTGTAATTCGATATACACAACTATTTCTTTTTAAAGTGACTAAAAATAAAATTCTGATTTGTATCAAATGGTGTTTTATGATCTTCTGTAAAACAATTTTCCATTTCAAATTCTTCTTCAAATACGTCTAACATCTTTTCAACTGAATATTGAGAAATATCCAATCCACTACATTTTAATGGACCTTCATTAGAAAAAGTCCCTAAAACAAAATTTCCATTTGTATTTAAAGCATTTGAAACGATTGATTTATATTTTAAAACATCCGTTTCGTTTGTTAAAAAGTGAAACGAAGCTCTATCGTGCCAAGCATCAAATTTTTCTGTTGGTTTGAAGTCTAAAACGTCTGACACAATAAAAGTTACTTTATCTGTATTAGCTCCTAGCCTTTTTTGAATGCGGTTAATTGCACTTTGAGAAATATCCAATAAATATAAATTAGTGTAACCTATAGCAATTAAATTGTCAATTAAATAACTATCACCTCCTCCAATATCAATTATTTTAGCTGTTTTTGGCAATTTACAAGCTTGAATTAATTGAATTGAAGTTTCTGGGTTTTCTTGAAACCAGCTCACCTCGTTTTCAAGCTTTGTTGAAAAGACTTTTTCCCAATGCTCTTTTTTTATATTTTCCATACTAACAACAACCTGAGTTTGGATTACATGAAGTTTCTTTTGGTTTCCACTCACCTATTTTAACTTTTGGTTTTTCTACTGGAATTCCACAT
Organism: uncultured Flavobacterium sp.; assembly: GCA_964559365.1. Classification (GTDB taxonomy): domain Bacteria; phylum Bacteroidota; class Bacteroidia; order Flavobacteriales; family Flavobacteriaceae; genus Flavobacterium. The sequence goes on along the minus strand of CAZLGK010000028.1, from coordinate 17,693 downwards.
TTATCTTTTGCTAAACAATCGGTTAATTTTGAAATTAATAGAAAATTTGTTCCGTCAAAATCTAAATCAAATTTACCAATGGTATCTTTCATTTGGTATTCAACCTCAATTTCTAAATCTGGTATTTGTAGTTTTTCTTCTGACAATTTAATAATAGAAGCTAATTTCTCTGGATGTAGTCTGTGGTCGTAATCATTTGCTTCCCACAATTGAAAATTAGCAACTTCTTCATTGCGAATCGTTCCACCACAATCGATAAAGTTTTTAGCAACTTTACCAACTTCGGTAACATGAAAATGATTGGGAACTAATTCGCCATTTGGTAATTGAAAAGCGATTGTTTCTAGCTTTTGCAGAGCTTTTTTTATTTCTGATAATTTCATTTTTTTAGTAATTAGTGATTATTAAAAAGTAATTAGCAACATTTATTTTGCAATTGTGATGAAATACTACCAAAATAGCTTTCAAACATAGAAATAGTTTCGGGATTTAGGCAATAACAAATAGCTGTCCCTTCAATAGTACCTTTTATAATGTTTGCGTTTTTTAACTCTTTTAAATGTTGGGAAATTGTAGGTTGAGCCAATGGCAATTCGTTTACAATATCACCACAAATGCATGAATCTACTTTTAAAAGATATTGAATAATAGCAATACGCGCAGGATGAGACAACGCTTTAAAAACATTTGCCATTGTATTTTGTTCTTCTGTAAAAAAATCTGATTTTGAAGCTCCCATAATTAAATTATTATATTGCAATATTACGATATAATAATTGAACAACAAAATTTTACATAAAAAAAGTCCTGATTTTCATCAGGACTTTTAAATATTAGAAAAGATTTAGTGATTATTTTTCACCTTTTTCCATTTTCGCTTTTAATTCAGCTAATGCATCGATATCACCTAAAGTAGATTTCTCTACATTATTACTAGATGATGATGATGTTTCAACAGCAGCTTTAACATTTTTCTCTTCTTCTTCACGGAAGATAGCAGTATGAGAAGCAACTACTCTTTTAAACTCTTTGTTAAATTCAATTACTTTAAAATCAGCTGTTTCACCTTTTTTCAATTTCTTACCATCTTCTTTTTCTAAGTGACGAGTAGGAATGAAAGCTACGATATCTTCTCCAAATTCAACTGTAGCACCTTTGTCTACGATTTCAGAGATTTCTCCGTTATGAATTGTACCTTCAGCAAATGCATCTTCATACTTATCCCATGGGTTAGCTGTTGTTTGTTTATGACCTAAAGATAATTTACGTCCTTCAACATCTAATTCTAAAACAACAACATCCATTTTGTCTCCAACATTTACAAATTCAGATGGGTGTTTAATTTTCTTAGTCCAAGATAAATCAGAGATATAAACTAATCCGTCAATTCCTTCTTCTAATTCAACAAATACACCAAAGTTTGTAAAGTTTCTTACAATACCATTATGTTTAGAACCAACTGGATACTTAGCTGTAATGTCAGTCCAAGGATCTTGAGTTAATTGTTTGATACCTAAAGACATTTTACGATCATCTCTATCTAAAGTTAAAACAACTGCTTCAACCTCATCTCCAATTTTCATAAAATCTTGAGCTGAACGTAAATGAGTAGACCAAGACATTTCAGAAACGTGAATTAACCCTTCAACACCTTCTGCAACTTCGATAAACGCACCGTAATCTGCTAAAACAACTACTTTACCTTTTACTTTATCACCAATAGCTAAATTAGCATCTAAAGCGTCCCATGGATGAGCATTTAATTGTTTTAAACCTAATTGAATTCTTGTTTTCTCATCATCGAAATCAAGGATTACAACATTTAATTTTTGATCTAATTCAAGAACTTCACTTGGGTGATTGATTCTTGACCAAGATAAGTCTGTAATATGGATTAATCCATCTACACCACCTAAGTCAATAAATACACCGTAAGAAGTAATGTTTTTAACAACACCTTCTAATACTTGTCCTTTTTCTAATTGACCAATGATTTCTTTTTTCTGGATTTCAATATCCGCTTCAATAAGCGCTTTATGAGAAACTACTACGTTTTTGAATTCGTGGTTGATTTTCACAACTTTAAATTCCATAGTTTTGTTTACATATTGATCGTAATCTCTAATTGGTTTAACATCAATTTGAGAACCTGGTAAGAAAGCTTCAATACCAAATACATCAACAATCATTCCTCCTTTAGTTCTACATTTCACGAAACCATTAACGATTTCTCCTGTTTCATGAGCAGCAATAACTCTATCCCAAGCTTTAATAGTTCTCGCTTTTCTGTGAGATAATACTAATTGACCTGTTTTGTCTTCACGTACATCGATAAGCACTTCTACTTTATCACCAACTTTTAAGTTTGGATTGTAACGGAATTCGTTTAAAGAAATTACACCTTCAGATTTAGCGTTGATATCAACGATAGCATCTCTATCTGTGATTCTTACTACTACACCTTCTACTACTTCTTCATCACTTGTAGAGATAAAAGTTTTAGTAACTAAATCTTCAAATTCTTGTAAGTTTTTTTCATCTACTACATCAATACCTTCTTGGTAATTGTGCCAGTTAAAATTTGCTAAAAACTCTTGTTGTTCGTTATTAATTTCAGACATGCTGATAAAAAATTTGTATTCTGTGTTATTCAATGGGTTTTGAACAGTTTTGACAACAACAGAAGTGTTAAATTATATAGTTTATCCCTTATTGGAAACCCAATACCGCCAAAAAGGTGCGCAAAGGTAATACTATATTTTTGATTTACAAAAACTTAGATAACTAAAAAAACGAATAATATCTTTAGAGAATTAAATGGAGTTTAATTTCTCAGTAACCATAATCATGACTAAATTAAATTGCTCTTCTTTAGACATAGATGAATTATCAATTTCGATTGCGTCTTTAGCTTTAACCAATGGTGAATCTTCTCTATGTGTATCGATATAATCTCTTTCTTGAACATTTTGCAAAACCTCATCAAAAGTAACCATTTGCCCTTTCTCAATCAATTCATCAAAACGACGTTGTGCTCTAGTTTCCGGGGAAGCAGTCATAAACAACTTAAGTTCGGCATCTGGAAAAACAACTGTACCGATATCTCTTCCATCCATAACTACAGCTTTATTTTTACCCATTTGCTGTTGCTGCTGTACAAGCATTGTTCTAACTTCTGAAATTTCAGCAATTTTGCTCACACATCTTGAAACTTCAATTGTACGAATTTCATTTTCAATATTTAAATTATTTAAATACATTTCTGCAAAACCCAATTGTTCACTGAAACGAAATTCTAAATTTATTTTTTGAAGATTTTCTATTATAGCTGAAGTGTTTAAATTGTCTTCGGAAACCCAACCATTTTTCATTGCAAAATAAGTTACTGCACGATACATCGCTCCTGTGTCTACGTATGCATAACCTAATTGTTTTGCTAATTGTTTTGCTAAAGTACTTTTCCCTGTTGATGAAAAACCGTCTATTGCTATCGTAATTTTTTTCAATTTTAATCTAAATTTATCATTATTCCAAACAAACTAGTGTTTGCCGCTACCGTATATCGTGAATACGAATAGTCAATTCGTATATTATTAAACCTTAAACCAAAACCAGCAGAAATTCCAGAAAAATTTCTTTGATCTACAATTCTTAATTCCTCTCCTCTTCTAAAGTTATATCCAAAACGGATATTGAATCCTTTCTCTGGAAAAAGTTCTGCTCCAATAATAACATGTCGTAAAGCATTATTAAAAAAAGAAACTTTTTCTTCAGTAGTTTCGCCATCTAATGAAGACTCTGATCTATTTGGATTTGAAAAAGAAATATTCCATTGTTGTAGATTTTCTAAAGTTAAATGCCAACGAATAGGTACGTTTTCCATTAATTGAGAAATTCCAGCGTCTATAGATAATGGCAACTTTTCATTTACATTATCATAAGGCTTAATTTGAAATCCTAAATTTCTAATTGTTAAACCATAGTTTATGTCGTTTTTATAATCTACATATAAAAAACCTAAATCTACAGCTGTCCCCCATGAATTATATGACTCTAATGTAGATGAAATTAATTTTACATTAGCTCCTACAAACATATCTGTCCAAGGAATATTGTAAGCATAGCCTAAAGAAAGTGCTGCTTCACTACCTGTAAAATCTGATGTTAAATTTCCTAATTCATCCCTACCTTCAAAAGTACCATAATTAACATAACTTACACCAGCATGAAAAGTTTGAAGGTGTCTGTCCCAAGTATATGCATAAGCAGCCGTACCATATGAGACTTCACCAAAGAAATTACTATAATTAACAGCTAATCTTTTATGCATTCTTTCATTAATTGTGGCAGGGTTATAAAAGGCTTGATTTACATCATAATCAACTATAGTAACTGTTTTACCCCCTAAAGCTGCTTGTCGAGGAGACTGAGGTAAATTTAAAAATTGATATACGTACTTACCGCCAATTTGTCCCATTATAGTGGAAGAAAAAAGCATGATAGAAAACAATAACAATTTTTTGTTCATTTAAATTTTAGATCTAAAAACTATAACGCTTCTGCGAAGATAAAATTATAAAGCAATATATAAAAAACAAATTCCAACTAAATGTATTAGTTGGAATTTTAGTATCTAATTATAATAAATTAATTTAATTTCTTAGGATTCTTAACTTTTTGATCTGTTATAGCAATATCAATAACTTCACTCATTCTGTCTACATAATAGAAAGTAAGACCTTTTAGATAATTAGGATTTATTTCATCAATATCTCTTTTGTTTTCTTGACAAAGTATAATCTCTTTAATATTAGCCCTTTTTGCTGCCAGTATTTTTTCTTTAATTCCACCAACTGGCAACACCTTCCCTCTTAGTGTAATTTCACCTGTCATAGCCAAACCTTTTTTTACTTTTTTCTGAGTAAAAGTTGAAACCATAGAAGTCAACATTGCAATACCTGCACTAGGGCCGTCTTTTGGTGTAGCACCTGATGGAACATGAATGTGAATATTATTAGTTGTTAATACTTCAGGATCAATTGAAAGTAACTTAGCATTTGAACGAATGTACTCTAATGCAATTGTAACAGACTCTTTCATTACAGTACCTAAATTACCAGTCATACTCATGGTGCCCTTGCCTTTTGAAACTGATGATTCAATAAATAAAATATCACCACCTACAGAAGTCCAAGCCAAACCTGTAACAACTCCGGCAACATCATTATTCTCATATTTATCTCTTTCTAACCTAGGCGCTTTAAGAACATTAATAATATCCTCATTTGTTACTTTTACATTATACACTTCCTCCATTGCAATAGATTTAGCAGCATTTCGAACCATTTGAGCAATTTTCTTTTCTAAACCTCTAACGCCAGATTCGCGAGTATATCCAACGACAATTTTTTCCAACTGTTTTTTATCAATTTGTAAATCTGAGGGTTTCAATCCATGCTCTTTTAGTTGCTTTGGCAATAAATGTTTTTTAGCAATTTCTACCTTCTCTTCAATCGTATACCCCGACATATTAATAATCTCCATTCTATCTCGTAAAGCTGGTTGAATGGTTGATAAACTATTTGAAGTTGCGATAAACATAACTTTAGATAAATCATAACCCATTTCTAGGAAATTATCATGAAATTCAGAATTTTGTTCAGGATCTAAAACTTCTAATAAAGCAGATGAAGGGTCACCGTTATGACTAGAAGATAATTTATCAATCTCATCTAAAACAAAAACTGGATTAGAAGTTTTTGCTTTTTTTATAGATTGAATAATTCTTCCTGGCATTGCTCCTATGTAAGTTTTTCTATGCCCTCTAATTTCAGCTTCATCTCTTAAACCACCTAGAGAAATTCTAACATATTCCCTACCTAATGCTTCTGCAACAGATCTTCCAATTGAAGTTTTTCCAACTCCTGGAGGCCCATACAAACATATAATAGGAGATTTCATGTCATTTCTTAATTTTAGTACAGCTAAATGTTCAATAATACGCTTTTTAACCTCATCTAGTCCATGATGATCTCTATCTAATATTTTTTGAGCACGCTTTAAATCAAAATTATCTTTTGTATATTCATTCCATGGAAGTTCAAGAAACAGTTCAAGATAATTACGTTGAATTCCAAAATCAGGAGAATTTGGATTTGTACGTTGTAACTTTGAAAGCTCTTTATTAAAGTGAATACCTGTTTTTTCGTCCCATTTCTTAAATTTTGCTTTCTCACGCATTTCCTCAATTTCAGCATCATGAGAAACTCCTCCTAATTCTTCTTGGATTGTTTTCATTTGTTGTTGCAGAAAATATTCGCGTTGCTGTTGATCTAAATCGAAACGAACTTTAGATTGAATATCATTTTTAAGTTCTAATTTCTGCAATTCTAAATTCATAAAACGCAAAGTTTCCAATGCTCTTTCTTTTAAATTATGAATTGACAATAGATTTTGTTTGTCTCCTACAGAAAGATTCATGTTTGAAGAAACAAAATTTATTAAAAATGGATTTGACTCAATATTCTTAATTGCAAAAGTTGCTTCAGATGGAATATTTGGGCTCTCTTTAATAATTTCAATAGCTAACTCTTTAATGGAATCAACAATAGAATTAAATTCAATATCACTATTTTCTGGTCTTTCTTCTGCAACTTCTCTAATAGTTGCCTTCATATACGGCTCTTCTTGAGTAAAAGTATCTATTTCAAACCTTTTTTTTCCTTGAAGAATAACAGTTGTATTTCCATCAGGCATTTTTAAAACACGAATAATTCGTGCTACAGTACCTATTTTATGAACATCATTAGGAGTTGGCTCTTCTACATTCTCATCAATTTGAGCAACAACACCTATAACTTTTCCATTAGCGTTAGCATCATTTATAAGTTTAATTGACTTATCTCTACCAGCAGTAATAGGAATAACAACCCCAGGAAACAATACCATATTTCTTAAAGAAAGAATAGGTAAATCAGAAGGTAATTCTTCTTTGTTCATTTCCTCTTCATCTTCAGGAGTTAAAAGGGGAATTAATTCAGCATCTGTATTTATTTCTTGCAGTGACAAATTGTCAAGCGTTAGTATTTTTTGATTAGACATATCTATTTTAAAGTCATTTTGTCATTAAACATTATTAAAAAGAAAAAAGCGTGTTGTGTAAATATTCTATAAACAACTGTAAATCAGAAAAAAAACAATCTTAAACAACCATTTCTATACGTTATATGGTCAAGTTTTATGCCATAAAAAAATCCCGATTAATAATTATCGGGATTAAAATTATATATTAAATGAATAATTAATCAACTGTGTTGTCAAAAGTCACATTATTAAAAACACCATTAGTAATTGATTTTGTACTTGAATCTGTTGAATTATATGCTGTAAAGCTAAATGTTCCCGATACTTTATCATTTACAGTATCAAAACTTGAGATAGTTATCGTTCCTGTTGAAGTGTCATTCGTTTGATTGTAAGATGAGAATGTGCCATTTGCTCCTAAAGAAATATCTGTATACTGAAGTAAAGCTAAGTTACTAACATTAAAATTAGCAGGAAAAGTAGCTACTGAAGGATTGATAATCGTTATTGAAATACTTTCACCAGTAGAATTTGAACCTGATATCACAAATTGGTTTCCTAATGAGGTAGGAGAATACTCACTAATAATTGATAATGAGGTTGCTACAAAATCAAGACCATTAACTTTAGCAGTAAAGCTAGAAATTGTAGTTCCTGAACCTCCACCTGTACTAATATCAATTGATGAGTCTAATGGTTCAACATCGCAAGAAATAATAGCGAAACAACTTAATGTTACAAATAGAATCGAAAAAATAGACCTTATAGCTTTCATACTTTATTTTTTATAATAGATTTCAAATATATAAATTATTTATATTTTATTTATTGTTTTTTGAACATTGATTAATAAAATAACCCCAACTATAAAAAACAATGCTAAAAATACAATAGCATTTCTCATTGATCCTGATATTTGATCTATACTTGCAAAAATTCCCATTCCAATAACAATTCCTATTTTTTCAGCAACATCGTAAAAACTGAAAAATGAAGTAGAATCATTTGTTTCTGGTAAAAATTTAGAATAAGTAGACCTTGATAAAGATTGAATACCTCCCATTACTAAACCTACAAAACCAGCTGTAACATAAAAATGAATAGGTAGTGTAACGAAAAAAGCACAAATACAAATGACAACCCAAATAGAATTAATTACAATTAGAGTTTTAATATTTCCTATTTTCTCTGAAAGATTAGAAGTTAAAATTGCTCCTAAAACAGCAACCAATTGAATTACTAAAATACTAATTATTAATCCTGATGTTCTTTGACTATCTGTTTCCCATAAAATTTCTTGCTCTCCAAAATAAGTTGCAACCAGCATAACTGTTTGAACAGCCATAGAATAAACAAAGAAACCCTTCAAGTATTTTTTTAAAACTATATTTTCTTCCAATTGACGCCATACTTTTTTCAACTCTTTATATCCATTAAATATAACATTATTAGTAATCTTATTTTTTTTTGTGTTTTTTGGCAAGTAGAAAAAAGTATATTGACTAAAAACTATCCACCAAATTCCTACAGATACAAAGGAATACCGCATAGCACTTAATGAAGCTGCATTTTTAGTGCTTTCAATAGCTTTACTTATTTCAAACTTATTACCTGAACGCAATATACTTTCAGAGATTGATAAATCAAAACCAAACCATTCTGGTTTCATAACCATTGCTAGATTAAATAACAAAAGAATAACACTACCAATGTAACCTAATGAATATCCTTTAGCACTTAATCTATCTTGATCTTCAGCATAAGAAATATCTGGTAAGTAGGAATTATAAAAAACTAAACTCCCCCAAAAACCGATTAAACCGAAAAAGAAACATATAATTCCAAAATATAAGTTTTCTAACGTAAAAAAAGATAACCCAATACAAGATAGTGCTCCCAAATAACAAAAGAATTGCATAAATCGTTTTTTATTTCCTGCATAATCAGCTATACCAGATAGCAAAGGAGACATAATTGCTACTAATAAAAAAGCAAAAGCGGTAACAAAACTAATCAAAGCAGTGTTTTTTACTTCAAAACCCAAAAAATGAACAGATGTAATCCCTTTTAACTTAAACAACGCACCATAATATATTGGAAAAATAGCTGATGAAATAACTAAATTATATACCGAATTTGCCCAATCATAAAAAGCCCATGCATTACCTAATTTCTTGCTTCCTTTTTCTAAATTCATAATTACATTAAATTAAAAAATCCCGCAGAAGCGGGATTCAAATATACTATATTAATCCAAAAGCTACTTGAAAGTAACACCAAATTTTGCCGCTTCAGCCTTTGCTTGAGGAATTAAAGCTGTTAACTCATTAATTCTTGTTTGGTTACTTGGGTGAGTACTTAAAATTTCTGGTTGAGCTTGTCCGTTAGAAAGCGCTGACATTCTTTCCCATACTTTTACAGCATTAATTGGATCATAACCTGCTATTGCCATTAAAGTTAAACCTATTTTATCTGCTTCACTTTCATGACTTCTACTAAAAGGAAGCATACCTCCTACTTGAGAACCAACTCCATATGCTTGCATAATTAAAGCTTGAGTTTCTGGGCTTTTATTACCAACAGCAACTTGAGTACCCATTGCTCCTAATTGTTGTAATAACCCCGCACTCATTCTTTGTTGACCATGATTAGCTAATGCATGAGCAACTTCATGTCCCATAACTGCAGCAATCCCAGCATCATCTTTACAAACTGGTAAAATACCTGTGTAAAAGACTATTTTACCTCATGGCATACCCCAAGCATTAAATTCTTTACTTTCAACTAAATTATATTCCCAAGCATAACCGTCTAAGTAATCAGTGTGTCCATTTGCATTTAACCATCTTTCTGCAGCGGTTTTAATTTTCATACCAATTAGTTCAATTCTTTTTGCATCAGAAGTCCCTTTGAGCACTTTGTTTTCAGATAAAAATTGCCCATATTGTTGAAAAGCTGTTGGGAAAATTTGACTATTTGGAACAAATGCCATTGTCCTTTTATCTGTAAAAGGATTCTTAGCACATGAAAAAGCAAGTGCAATAACAAGTGCAAACAAAAATTTTATTTTTAAATTCATAACGTTAAATATTTAGTACAAAGTTAATTTTATTTAAAACTACTACAATAATATTACCAATATAAATTTAAGATAAGTTTAATAAAGACATGAAATACATTTAATAAATTTGCAAAAAAACAAGAAATGTCAAAAAGGCAAAAAAATATTTCAAGTGATTCAATTCCTAAAATCATATTATTAATTGCAAAAATTTTACAAACAATTTCAACTCCTTTAACCGTAAAATTTGCAAAAAAAATATTTACAACTCCTATAAAATATAAAATCCCAAAAAGAGAGTTTGAGATGGATAAAAACTCTATACAAAAACTAGTTTATATTCCTGAAATTTCTAAAAAAATTATGGTTTATAAATATGGAAACGGCATTAAAAAAGCATTATTAGTTCATGGATGGTCTGGAAGAGGTACTCAATTGGTAAAAATTGCAGATCAATTAACACAAATGGGATATACTACTATTAGTTTTGACGCTCCTGCGCATGGTAAATCTCCTGGTAATGAAACATTAATGATTGAATTTATTGCAAGCATCTTAGAATTAGAAAAAGAATATGGGAAATTTGATATTGCAATTGGTCATTCACTTGGAGGAATGTCTGTTTTAAATTCTATAAAGAAAGGATTAAAAATTGAAAAAGCAATTATAATAGGAAGTGGTGACAGTATCAATGATATATTACTTGACTTTGTTAAAAAGTTAAATTTAGAACCTAAAATAGCAGATTTAATGAGGTTGTCATTTGAAACTACTTTTAAAGAATCTATGGAAAATTACTCTGGAAGTAATGCTGCAAAAGATGTAAATGTTCCTATATTAGTAATCCACGATAAAGATGATCACGATGTTCCTTATACCGCATCAGAAAATATTCACAAAACTTTAAAAAACAGTGAATTATTACTCACAAAATCTTTGGGTCATAGAAAAATATTAGGAAATGAAAATGTAATTTTAAAAATTAAAGACTTTATTTTAACTAAAACCAATTCTTTTTTTTAAAATAATACAACATTGCAAAAACTATAAGAAACATTAAGCCAATTATGGTATAATACCCATATTGGTAATTAAGCTCAGGCATATATTTAAAATTCATTCCATATATACCTGCAATAAAAGTTAATGGTAAGAAAACTGAAGAAATAACTGTTAAGGTTTTCATTACCTCATTCATTTTATTACTTTGTGCTGTATAAAAAAAGTTACTTGCACTATCTAAAGTATTTAAATCATAATCTATTTGTTCTAGTAATTCAATTGTTTTTTGATGCAAACGACCAAAAAATACAAAATTAGGAGTTTCTATACTATTAAAATCATCATCATCATTTATTGTCTTTATAGTAAATAAAGCATCTCTTAAAGGGACAATAGCTCTCTTTAACAAATGAAAAACTTCTCTATTCCTTTCAATTTCTTCCATTATAGAAGAGTTATCAGCTATTTTAGAATTTACAACTAATTTTTCCAATTCAACTTCTTTATCATCAATTGTAATATAGAAATTCTCGATAATTGCATCTAACATTAAATACAAGAGGTAATCAGTTTTCTTTTTACGAACTAATCCTGCATTTGTTCTTAAACGTTCTCTAATATGCGTAAAAAAGTCTCCTCTTTTTTCTTGAAATGAAATAATTAATCCGTCTTGTAAAACAAAACTTATTTGTTCTATAGAAATATTAGTTTTATCCTTTGTTGGTAAAATTGATTTTATACTAAAAAAAAGAGTATCATCTAATTCTTCAAGTCGCGTGCTTCTAGAAATATTTAAAATATCTGAAACAATAATATTGTTAATGTTTAAATGTTCAGATATTTTTTTTATTAAATCAACATCTTTAAGACCATGGATATTTAACCAATTATTTTTTGTTTTCGATTTGTATTTTAAAATTTCATCTACAGAAATGTTATGAAATTCATCAACTTCATTTTCATTGTATACAAACAATTGCATTTCTGTATTTCTATCTGTATAAATTCCCGTATATTCTAGAGGAGTAGGCTGAACTCTTCTTCCTTTTTTGTATTTTAATCGTCTCAAATCTATAAAATTTACTATAAAGATAGGAGTTTTTAAAAATGGAACTTATTTTTACCAAAATATTTTAAGAAAATGAAAACATTATTCATCAACATAAAAGAATTACTGCAAATTAGAGAATCTTCAATTGATAAAGTTTCAGGAAAAGAAATGGCTAATTTACCCCTACTAAAAGATGCCTTTTTATTAATTGAGAATGATATTATAATTGATTTTGGAACAATGATTACCTGTCCAAATATTGATAATGCAATAATTATTGACGCTACCGATAAAGTTATTTTGCCAACTTGGGTAGATAGTCATACCCATATTGTTTATGCAGGAAATAGAATTCAAGAATTTGTTGATAGAATTAACGGTTTATCTTATGAAGAAATATATAATAGAGGCGGCGGAATATTAAATTCAGCTAAGAAATTAAACGAAAGTTCTGAAAATGAAATTTATGAGCAATCTAAAATTCGTTTAGAAGAAATAATACAACAAGGAACTGGTGCCGTAGAAATAAAATCGGGTTACGGGTTAACTGTAGAAGGTGAACTAAAAATGCTACGCGTCATTAAACGTTTAAAAGAAAACTATACATTACCTATTAAAGCAACATTTCTTGGCGCACATGCTTTTCCTACAGATTACAAAGAAAATCATGCTGCATATATTGATCTAATTATTAATGAAATGCTACCAAAAATAGCAGATGAGAACCTTGCAGATTATATTGATGTCTTTTTAGAAACAGGATATTTTTCAGTTGATGAAACGGTAAAAATAATGGAAGCTGGGAAGAAGTATGGATTAGCACCTAAAATACACGTAAACCAATTTACAGCTATTGAAGGAATAAAAGCTTGTGTTGAAAATGGAGCTTTAAGTGTAGACCATTTAGAAATTGTAACTGATGAAGATATTGAAGTTTTAAAAAACAGTAATACTATGCCAGTTGCTTTACCAAGTTGTTCTTATTTTATTAGCATTCCTTATACTCCAGCTAGAAAAATGATGAATGCAGGTTTACCAATTGCTTTAGCTACCGATTATAATCCTGGTACTACTCCATCAGGAAATATGAATTTTGTAGTAGCTACTGCTTGTATTAAAATGAAAATGACTCCTGAAGAAGCCATAAACGCAGCAACAATTAATGGTGCATACGCAATGGGCATTTCTAAAACTCATGGAAGCATTACTAAAGGAAAAAAAGCAAATATTATTTTAACCAAACCTGTTACAACCTATTATCAACTACCTTATGAATTTGGTAGTAATTTAATTGACAAAGTAATGATTAACGGTAAATTTATTTCATAAAAAAAGAGCGACACTGTCGCTCTTTTTTTTATTCATTTATTGATCTATTATCTTAAAGAAAAACTTGTTTTAGAAACCATTTCTCCTGTAGCATTAAAAACATTTACAAAATAAGAACCTGGTTGAAAATCACTTCCAGTAACTTCTTGATTAACCTGCACCGTTTTATTTTCATACTTAACTTTTGTAACAAAAGTATATGTTAATGACATATCACTACTTATTGAAATTGTTTCTTTATCACCTAAAATATTATTTTTAGAATCAATAATTTGAACATAATAAGTTCTGTCTCCAGATTTTGCAATTTGATTCTCAGCAATTAGGAAACTAATTTTTAACTTATCTGCTCTACTTGCTTTATCTGTTTCAATTTGTTTTCCTGAACTTCTTTCTTTAACAGCTAATACATTTAAATTTAAAACAGAAAGTTTTGAGCCTTTTTCAACTGTTTTAGATAAATTATCATTTTGAGAAACTAAAGTATCATTAAATTTCTTTGCATCAGTTAAAACAACATTAGTACTATCTAAACTAGATGTTAATGCAACATTTTGTTCTTTAAGTAAAATATTTTCTGCAACCAAATTATCCATTTCTCTTTTCAGACGAAAATATTCATTCTTATACTTAGCCATTGCAGCTGCATCTCCTTTAGATTTTTCTAGCGCCACTAATAGTTTTTCCATTTCTTCTTTTTGTGCTTCAAAATCACCCTTAAGAGCGTTATTATCAGCAATCAAAACATCATATTCAGCAATTTTTGCTTTTAAATCAGTTGCCAATGTTTCTTTCTCAGAAGTTAAATTAGTTACTGTTTCTTTATTATCAGTAGTCATTTTATAAATATATGCACCACTTCCTAATAATAATAATCCTAAAACAACTACCGCTGCTTTTAATCCTGAATTGTTTTGTTTGTTTTCCATTGAAAAATATAGATATTTGGTTAAATTGATAACAAAAATACAATAAAAAACTATTTTTCCCATTTTCAGATAAAGTTATTTTAAAATAGTATTTTTGATTGCAATTTTTTAATCAATGGAAAAGATAAAATTACTGTCTGGAAAAGAGCTTGTAAAAATTACACAACACAGAAGTGGAGAAATAAAATTTGGCGAAAAAGTTCAACTTATTCCTTCAGATGTTGATGTATATGCTTTTATTGAAAAATCTACTGCTCAATACGTATTATTAGGAATCCCCGAAGATATTGGAGTAAGAGCTAACAGAGGAAGAGGAGGAACTTCTAGCGCGTTTGAATCTACTTTAAAAAGTTTAGTTAATATCCAACATAATAAATTTTGCAAAGGAAGTAATCTAATTGTTCTTGGACAATTAGATGTTGAAAATGAAATGAATTTAGCAGAAAATTTAGATGCCTCAAATAAAGAAGAACGAAAACAATTATTCAATCTGGTAGAAAAAATTGATAAAGAAGTATCTCATATTATACACAAAATAATTAAAACCGGTAAGAAACCTATAATTATTGGAGGTGGACATAATAATGCTTATGGTAATATTAAAGGATTAGCTCTAGCAAAAGGTAAACCAGTTAATGCTATTAACTTTGATCCTCATACAGATTTTAGAATTCTTGAAGGAAGACATTCTGGAAACGGATTTAGTTATGCATATGAAGAAGGTTTTTTAAAAAAATACTTCGTTTTTGGATTGCATGAAAGCTATATTTCTAAAGGTGTTCAGCAAACAATTAAAGAGAATACTTCAAGAGTTAAATTTTCAACTTATGAAGAAATAGAGATTCGTAAAGAAAAAATTTTTGAAGATGAATTAAATGTAGCTTTACAATTTATAAAAAATGATCCTTTTGGAATTGAATTAGATTTAGATGCAATTCCAGGGATACATTCAAGTGCTATGACGTTAAGCGGATTTAGTGTACAACAAGCTAGACAGTTTATACATCATTTTGCAAAAAATAAAAATGCATCATATATTCATATATGTGAAGGAGCTCCTACATTAGACGAAAGCAACAACAACCATTTAACAGGAAAATTAATTGCTTACATGATTACTGATTTTATGAAAAGTTAATATAAATAATTAATTTTCATTATATTGTAAAAAACACAAAAATGACTTTTAAAGAATTACACTTAATAAACCCTATTCAAGAAGCTTTAGTAGACTTAGGTTACGAAACTCCTACTCCAATTCAAGAACAAGCAATACCAGAAGTGATAAAAGGTCAGGATTTAGTAGCTTGTGCACAAACAGGAACAGGAAAAACAGGTGCCTTTGCCATACCTATTATTAATTACATTCACAAAGTTGTTGGTTCTGCAAAAAAATCAAAAAAAATTAGAACTTTAGTAATAACACCAACAAGAGAATTAGCTCATCAAATATCTGATAGTTTTAATGATTATGGCAAATATACTAACATAAAATCTATGGTAATTTATGGAGGTGTAAGTCAAAACCCTCAAGTTGATCTGCTAAAAAAAGGTATAGATGTATTAATTGCTACACCAGGAAGGTTATTAGACTTACACAAGCAAGGTTTTATAGACTTAAATCATTTGCATCATTTAGTTTTAGATGAAGCCGATCAAATGCTTGATATGGGTTTTATTAATGACGTAAAGAAGATAATTAAGTTAACACCTGAAAACAGACAAACTCTTTTATTCTCAGCAACAATGCCAATTGCAGTGAGAGAACTTGCAGATGCTTTTTTAACAAGACCAAAGTATATTTCTGTTGACCCTATTTCGAGTACTGCTGACAATGTAACACAAAAAGTATACTATGTAGAAAAAGGTGATAAAAGAAAATTATTATATCATATCATTAGGAATGATGGAATTAAAAATGCTCTTGTTTTTACCAGAACAAAACATGGAGCTGATAATGTTGTAAAGGCATTGACAAAACAAGGTGTTACTTGTGCAGCAATTCATGGTGATAAATCTCAAACTTCTAGACAAGGTGTTTTAGATCAATTTAAAAATCAAGAAATTTCTATATTAGTTGCAACTGATATTGCTGCAAGAGGAATTGATATAGACAATTTACCATATGTTATCAACTTTGATTTACCTAATATTTCAGAAACATATGTTCACAGAATTGGTAGAACTGGTAGAGCAGGAAATTCTGGAATTGCACTTTCTTTTTGCGGAAAAGATGAGAAAGTATATTTTCAAGATATTGAAAAATTAATTAGAATGAAAGTTAAAGAAGTTAAAGATCATCCTTATCCGTGGAACAATGAAACTCTAAAAGAAGACGCAAAACCTGATTTAAGAAATAAGAAGAAAAAAGATAATTCAAGAAAATCAGCAGCTTCTAAAAAGAATAAAAAACGTTGGTATTAAAAATTTAAAATAGATTGGATTTTTTAATCATTTGTATTGTTTCACTTTTAGCTTCAGGGTTAACTTTGTTCTCAGGTTTTGGACTTGGAACCATTCTTCTTCCTGTATTTGCTTTATTTTTTCCTGTAGAAATTGCAATTACTCTAACTGCAATTGTTCATTTTTTAAACAATTTATTCAAGTTGGCTTTATTAGGTAAATATGCAAATTTTAAAACAATTGTTGCATTTGGAATTCCTGCTATATTTTTCGCGTTTATAGGTGCTTATACTTTAAAGCATTTAACAGGTCTTGAACCTATTTATAATTATATTTTATTTGAAAAACAATTTTTCATTGAGCCTTTAAAAGTTATTATTGGTTTATTATTAATTGCTTTTGCATTATTAGACATTATTCCAAAATTAAAAAACCTACAATTTGATAGTAAGTATTTACCATTAGGAGGCGTTTTAAGTGGTTATTTTGGTGGCCTTTCTGGACATCAGGGCGCTCTTAGAAGCGCTTTCTTAATTAGAGGTAATCTTACAAAAGAAGCATTTATAGCGACTGGAATTGTAATTGCTTGTGTAATTGATATATCAAGGTTAAGTGTTTATGCTAAAACAATTATTGAGCAAAAGGATATATTAAATTATTTGCTCTTAACTGCTGCAACTGTTGCCGCATTTTTAGGCGCTTATTTTGGAAACAAATTAATTAAAAAAGTTACAATTGAATCTTTACAAAAGTTTGTTGCTTTATTATTAATTATATTCTCTATATTTTTTATTTTAGGAATAGTTTAAAAAAAATCCTGACAGTGTCAGGATTT
>CAZLGK010000027.1:0-20053 GCA_964559365.1 uncultured Flavobacterium sp. | reverse complement strand
TTGAAGAAGCCTATAATACTTATCCATCTATACCAAGAGGAATATTAGAATCTATTGCATATACTAAAACCCACATTCAACATATTGAACCTGAATACGGAATTCCAAGTTGTACTGGATTACCGCATCATTTTGGAGTAATGGGTTTAGTTGAAAACGGGAAAAATTATTTTAGAAATTCTCTTGAAAAAGTGGCTGAAATTTCAAAATATAGTGCAGAAGACATAAAGAACAACCCTAGAATTAACATTCTTGCTTTTGCAAAAGCTTATAACGAATTGTTAGAACGATATAACTTAACTGAAGAACCTTTACAGCAACAAATTAAGATTATTGATGAATTGTCTGAGATACCAAATAATCAAAATACCGCAAACAACTTCGCTTTTGATACTCAAGTCTATTCAATATTGAAAAATTTATTAGAACCAAAATTTCAAGAAGCCTATAATTTACCTAAATATGAATTCAACCCTGAAGAAATTTTTGGTGTTGAAAATTTTAAAACATTAAACTCAACGAGCATTTTAATTAACAATGAAGGAATAAATGGGAAACGATATAATTCAAATTACAACAGATTAGCTCCACCGTGTAATGACGTTTCTGGTAGTTTTCCTTATACAATTTTATCTGCTGCTGCAGATGCTTCAAACTATAGTTCAAGAAGTGGAACTGCAATTACACATGTAACTATTCACACTATGCAAGGTTCCTATGCAGGAGCTATTTCTTGGTTTCAAAATCCTGCTGCAAATGTTTCTGCGCATTATAATATGAGAGCTTCAGATGGTCAAATTACTCAATCAGTTTGTGAAATTGATAAAGCTTGGCACGTTAGTAATTCAAATCCATATGCCGTTGGTATTGAACATGAAGGCTATATAGATGACCCAACTTGGTATACAAGTGTAATGTATCAAAAGTCAGCTGTTTTGACCAAAGATATTGCAGCTAGAAATGGAATTCCAATCATTAGAACATATGATAAAAATGGCGATGTTGGTGTAAATTCAATCAGTGATGGTTGTTTTAAAATAAAAGGGCATCAGCATTTTCCATCACAAACACATGTTGACCCAGGTCCGTATTGGGATTGGAACAGATATTACGATTTAATTAATGATGTTACTAGTGCAACTACTGTAACTTATTCAGCATGTAGTGGAACTATTTATGATTCTGGAGGTTCAACTGGAAATTATGGAAATGATGAACGTATTTTTTATAAAATTCAACCATCAGGCGCAACAAGTGTAACTTTAAACTTCACTTCCTTAAGTTTAGAAACAAATTACGATTATTTATATATTTATGATGGTGATTCGCATAATGATCCATTACTAACTGTATTAAACGGCACAACATTACCATCAAGCATTACTGCAAATAGCGGAAAAATGCTTCTTGAATTTAGAACAGATTGTGCAACAGTAGCATCTGGCTGGGTTGCTAATTATTCATGTAACTCGACTTCAGTTGCTTGCGAAATGCCAACTGGATTGAACGAAAGCAACATGAATCATAATAGTGTACAATTAAATTGGAATACTGTTCCAAGTGCATTAAGTTATGAAATCTCATTTAAACAAACTTTAGAAGCAAGTCCAACAATTTACACATCAACAACAAATAACATTGTCGTTTCTGGTTTAGCAGCTGGAGCTCAATATATTTGGACTGTAAAATCAGTTTGTAATGCTGGAGTCAAATCGGTTGCTAATTCAAATGAGTTTACAAATTCTAACA
Organism: uncultured Flavobacterium sp.; assembly: GCA_964559365.1. Classification (GTDB taxonomy): domain Bacteria; phylum Bacteroidota; class Bacteroidia; order Flavobacteriales; family Flavobacteriaceae; genus Flavobacterium. The sequence continues at coordinate 18,304 of CAZLGK010000027.1, read as the reverse complement.
CTATAACCAATATTGTCGATACAAATTGTTCGGGAATATTCACTGACACAGGAGGAGTTTTAGGAGGTTACACAAATAACGAAAACTATACGTATACAATTTCCCCAACGGGAGCTTCATCAGTTACTTTATCGTTTAGTGCTTTTAATATTGAAAATAATTACGACTTTATTCGTATTTATGATGGTCCAACAACAGCTTCTACTCTACTTGGAACATACACCAATACAAACACACCTCCAAACATCACTTCTTCTGGAGGAAGCTTAACCATAAAATTCACTTCTGACAATGCAACTATAAGATCTGGTTGGGTAGCAAATTGGACTTGTACTTCGTCTTGTAGTTTACCAAGTATCCCAACATTATCTTTAAGTCCAACAACAATTTGTTCAGGAGAATCGAGTACTCTTACAATTACAGGAAATTTAAATGATGCTACGCAATGGAATATTTATTCTGGATCATGTGGCGGAACTTTAGTCGGTTCAACTACAAGTTCTACTTTTAGTATTAATCCAACTACTACCACAACCTATTATGTTAGAGGTGGTGGAGGTTGTGTTTCAGGAGGAAGCTGTGCATCAATTACACTTAATGTAACTGCTGCTCCCGAAATTAATATTACTGGAAACGGAACTTCAATTCTAAGTGGAGATTCTACACCATCTTTAATTGATGATACTAATTTTGGTCTAATTAACAATACAACAATCACCAAAACATATACCATTGAAAACACAACAGGTAATACTGATTTAAACATTAGTTCAATTGTAGTTTCAGGGACAAATGCGAGTAATTTTACCGTTGGAAACATCACTTTACCAAAAATAATCGCAGTTGGAAACTCAACCACTTTTACAGTTACGTTTACACCAACAGATATTGGATCTAGAACTGCAATAATTACTGTAAACAATAACGATTGTAACGAAAGTGCTTATAACTTTACTGTTTTAGCCAACTTAAACTGTGGTGATATTACAACCACTTGGAACGGTTCTAGCTGGAACAACGGAAATCCTGCGCTTACAAAAGCACTTATATTTAGCGGAAATTATTCTTCTACAGGAAGTATTTTAGGTTGTTCGGCAACTTTAAATTCAAATGCTCAAGTTACAATTAACACCAATCACACTTTAATTTTGAATGATGCTATAACAGTTAATTCAGGTTCATTATTAACAATTGAAAATAACGGAGCTTTGCGTCAAGTGAATGATGTAACCAATTCTGGAAACATAATAGTAAAAAGAAATTCATCACCAATGGTTCGTTTGGATTATACTGCTTGGTCATCGCCGGTTGAAAACCAACAATTACAAGCTTTTTCTTCTAATACATTATCGAATAGATTTTACGAATATTTATATACCGGAACAACAACTGCAACTGCTTATCAAACAGTTAATTCAAATTTAGATTTTGAATCAGGAAAAGGATATTTAATTAGAGTGGCAAATAATTGGTCTACCTCTACTCCAACAATTTATAACGGACAATTTAATGGTGTTCCTGCAAACGGAACTAAGAATATTCCGGTTGGAATAGGCTATAATTTATTAGGCAATCCTTATCCTTCTCCAATAAGTGGAAATTCGTTTTTAGGGCAAAACCCATCCATAAACACATTGTACTTTTGGACACACACTGCTTCTGCTTCTGGCGGAACTTACCCCTCAAATAATTATGCTTCCTATACAACTCTTGGAGGAACAGCTGCTACGGCTGGAGGTTCAATTCCTAATGGAACAATAAATGTTGGACAAGGTTTCTATATAAATAAATCAACTGCTGGAAATGCATTGTTTAAAAATAACCAAAGAGTAAATGCTGCAACAAGTTCACAATTTTTCAGAATTAATGAAGAGCCTGAAACACATCGCTTTTGGTTAAATTTAAATAATGACACAACCAATTACAACCAAATTCTTATTGGATATACCGAAAATGCAAGTTATGGTATTGATGCACAAATTGACGGAGAAGTATTAGATAAAGGCAAATCTTATTTATTTAATTTGATTAATGATGATGAATATGTAATTCAAGGTAGAGGTTTACCTTTTTCAGATGAGGATATTGTTCCTTTAGGAATTGAAATTAAATCTTCTGGAAACTATTCAATTGCTTTTGAAAATGCAGATGGTTTATTTACCAATCAAGAAATATATTTAAAAGACAATCAAACAAATACAATTCACAACATTAAGGAAAATCCGTATTCTTTTTATTCTGACTCAGGCAATACAAGAAATCGCTTTGAAATTGTATATAAAAATTCAGTTTTAGGAAATGAAGATTTTGAATTGAATCAACTTCAAGTATATTCTACAAATGAAATCATCACAATTGATTCTAAAAATGAAGAGATAAAAGAAGTAATTGTATTTGATATTATTGGTAGAACATTATTTAATAAAAAGAATATCAATTCAAATACAATTGAAATTCGAAATCTTACAACTCAAAACCAAACTCTTTTGGTAAAAGTAATTAGCAATACTAATAAAGAAAAAACGGTAAAAGTTATTCACTAAAACAAAAAATCCGGAAGCAATTACTTCCGGATTTTTTTATACTCTTTAATTATACATTTCTAACAACTTCGTAACCGTATTCCAATTTCGAATTGTTGCTGTAACATTCAACTTCTTTTCAATATATTTTTGATCAAACTTTGTTTTCCCTGCACCTACTGCATATTTTATAAAAATCCGTGGTCCGTCTATTTGTGCAGCATCAGGCTTAACCATACTCATTTTTAAATCATTTATAGAACCATCTGCTAATTCTTTTGAAATAAAAGCCACATACAATTTCTTTGTATCAACATCCGTTTCCTTTAGAAATTGATTGTTTTTAAAACAAGCTTCTAAATCTGCTTTTCCAATTACAACCGTTGGTACTTCATGTCCAAAAGTTTTAAAAATTTCTTGTTTAATTTTAAATCCAACACTTGGTGCATTTTCTTCATCCGTATCAACAAACACATTTCCTGATTGAATATACGTTTGCACATTTAAAAAGCCTATATTTTCTAAAGCTTTTTTAAGCGCATCCATTTTCATCATATTGTGTCCTGAAACATTTATTCCGCGAAGTAAAACCAAGTGTGTAATCATCTCTATTTTTGAATTTGCCATAAAAGTAAAATAATTTATTAAAAACAACTAACAATCCTTATTTTTGCGTCATGGGAAAAAGAAGAACAGAAAAAATCGTTTTTGAAAACGTAGAAGTCCTAGACGCAGGAGCGAAAGGCGTATCGGTAGCAAAAGCACCAGATGGAAAGGTAATATTTTTACCAAATGTGGTACCTGGTGATGTAGTTGATATACAAACTTTAAAAAAACGTAAAGCCTATTACGAAGGAAAAGCAATTAAAATACATTCTAAATCTACTCACAGAATTGAACCTGTATGTGAGCATTTTGGTGTTTGCGGTGGTTGCAAGTGGCAGAACATGAAGTATGAGCAACAATTATTTTATAAAAACCAAGAAGTTCAAAATAACTTAAAACGAATTGGTAAAATAGAATTACCTGAATTTGAAGAAATTTTAGGTTCTAAAGAACAATTTTTCTACAGAAATAAAATGGAATTTGGTTTTTCAAATTCAAGATGGATGACAGATGAAGAAATTCAATCAGGAAAAGAATTTGACAATAAAAATGCATTAGGATTTCATATTCCAAGAATGTGGGATAAAATTTTAGATATTGAAAAATGTCACTTACAACAAGATCCTTCAAATGACATTAGAAATGAAGTTCGTGCTTTTGCAAATGAGCACAACTTAACATTTTTTAACCCAAGAGAACACAGCGGTTTATTGCGAACATTAATGATTCGTACTGCATCAACTGGGGAAATCATGGTGCTAATTCAGTTTTTTGAAAACGACCAAAAAAATATTGAGTTAATTTTAAACCATTTAAGCGAAAAATTCCCTTCAATAACATCATTATTATATGTTGTAAATAGTAAACCAAATGATACAATTTACGACCAAGAAGTAGTTTTATTCAAAGGTCGCGAATATATTTTAGAAGAAATGGAAGGTTTACATTTTAGTGTAAATGCAAAATCTTTTTATCAAACCAATTCTGATCAAGCCTACGAATTATATAAAATAACGAGAGAATTTGCTGGTTTAACCGGAAATGAACTCGTATACGATTTATATACTGGAACCGGAACAATTGCTCAGTTCGTTTCTAAACAAGCTAAAAAAGTAATTGGAGTTGAAGCAGTTCCTGATGCCATTAAAGATGCAAAAGCAAATGCTATTCGCAATAATATTACCAATTGCGAGTTCTTTGTTGGAGACATGAAAAATGTTTTCAATGACGAATTCATCGCACAACACGGACAACCAGACATTATTATTACCGATCCACCAAGAGATGGTATGCATAAAGATGTTGTGGCACAAATTTTAAAAATTGCTCCTGAAAAAGTAGTTTATGTAAGTTGTAACAGTGCTACACAAGCACGTGACTTAGCTTTAATGGACGAAACATACAAAGTAACTCGTGTGCGCCCTGTAGATATGTTTCCACAAACGCATCATGTAGAGAATGTTGTACTTTTGGAAAAAAGAAAATAAATTGGATATGAAAAAATATGTTATCCTTGTACTTATTACCTTATTTGCTTTTTCATTTTGGAATTGCGAAAAAGATGATATTTGTTCAGACAGCACTCCAACTACTCCAAGAGTGGTTATTGAATTTTACGATGCTTCAGACCCAACTGAGTTAAAAACCGTTACTAATTTAGGGATTATTGCTCCTGGTTTTACAGATGGTTTTGGCTTTAATGGAGTTAGTATAGCTACAGCACCATTAAAAACAACAGAAGATACAACAACACTTCAATTCATTGAAAATGGTAGTGATACTGATACTGGAAATGATAATATTGATGAAATAACATTCAACTACACACGTCAAGATATATATGTTTCAAGAGCTTGTGGTTATAAAACAAATTTTACGCTTGATGGAATTACAGGAGCATTTTTAACAACTGATGCTGATAACTGGATACAAAGTATAACTATTGAACAAACAATAATTGAAAACGAAAATGAAACACATATTAAAATATACTTTTAGTCTTCTTTTTGTATTGTTTGCAATCGTTGGAAATGCTCAAGTAACAGACACTACTAAGATTGCTCAACGATATGGTCTTCGAGTTGGTATAGATTTGCATAGATTATCAAAATCTTTTTACGATAAACAATATCAAGGTTTAGAAATAGTGGGAGATTACAGAATATCTAAAAAATTCTATATTGCTGGAGAATTAGGTAATGAAGATAAAACAACTGATGACGACCGATTTAACTTTACTACAAAAGGAACATACTTAAAAGTTGGTTTTGATTATAATGCTTATGAAAATTGGCTAGACATGGAAAACATGATTTATGCAGGGATGCGTTATGGTGTAAGTAGTTTTAGCCATACTTTAAACACATATACGATTTATGACCCAACAAATTATTATGGAGAAAACACTATTGTTTCTGGTGATAATTTTAATGGTTTAACGGCAAGTTGGATAGAAGTAGTTGGTGGATTAAAAGCGAAAATTCTAAATAATTTTTATTTAGGTTTTTCAGTTCGATTAAATTATTTAGTTTCGAATAAAAAACCTGATACTTTTGATAATTTATACATTCCTGGTTTTAATAGAACCTATGATGGAAAATTTGGAGCAGGTTTCAATTACACATTGAGTTACATGATTCCACTATACAAGAAGAAATAAAAAAAGAGTCTAAATTAAAATTTAGACTCTTTCCACTTTTTTATTAGTTTATTTTTAGTTTATCTCTTCTAACACTAAAACATCAACAGTTCCTGTAATAGTAAGTTCATTATCAGAATCATTATTAACTCCATCAACAACAAATGAATAATCAAATCGTAATCTGTTTGTAGTATCATCAAAACTATAATTTGTAACTGAAATATTACTTATTCCCCAACTTATAGGATCATATAATCTGAAATAATCATCCATAACAAAGTAAGTCAAATCATCTGCAATAACTGCATACTCATATATTTCAAAATCATATAATGTAACAGTTTCTGTTGGCAAACCTGCATCAATAACTTTTAACTCAAACTCCACATACGTTTCTTGCACAGTATCATCTGGCGCACTTAAAAAACGTCCAATATAAAAATCTAAATCATCACCGCTTCTATACATTGAGTTATAATCATCAATATCATTTACAGGAGTAAATCTAAAGACTTCAGAATTCGTAAATGGTAAACCATCAGGTCTTGTTCCATCTAAAGACATAGAAATTGAACCATACTTTGTTAATTCAGAGAAACCTTCTCCGTCTTTACCGTCTTCACCATCACAACTTGTGATAAAAAAATAAGCAATAACTAAAGCAATAACTTTAGTTGAGTTTTTTAAAAAATTTTTCATTTTATTTGGTTTTATAGTTATACTATTAAAGTTACAAAAAAAATGTTAAAAAACATAATATTTTAAGGTATAAATTTCGCTAACTTACTTCCTTTACTCCTTTTATAAACAACCATTTTACAAATAGCTTTTCACCTTCTTTAGTTTTAACTGCTTGGTATTTTGGAGCAATTAGTAATGAAATCATAAATGCTGTTCCGGCAATCCATAAACCTATTAAGTTTGTAAAATTCATAACCAATAAATACGTTGGCACATAAATTCCTGTAAATCCTAAAAAGTTATATATAAAGGCTTTGGTTGTTTTACTCATATCTTTTAATCTTCATCATTATTCATATACTTTCCTTTCTTACTACCAGCATACATTTCGTATTTAACTAAACGTGCTTCTAACTTACCATTGAAAAGTTTAATTTTTCTTGAAGGACGCAATCCTACAAACTTCAATGCATCTAAATTTGCTGTAATAAACCAAGCATTAGTATCAGAATAACCTTGTTTTAAAGTATCACCAATTTCCCTGTAAAAACGCTCCATATCAATATCTAAACGTTCTCCATAAGGCGGATTGAAAACCATATGTAAAGGTCCATCTGTTTCTTTTTCTGTTTCAAAAAAGTTGGCTTGTTTTATAGTAATGTATTCTGCCAAATTAGCATTTTCTATATTATCCTTTGCCTTAGAAACAGCACTTGGTGCTTTATCATAACCTGTAATCGTATAATGAAACTCACGTGTTTTCTTTAATAACGATTCTAAAATATTATCAAAAAGTTGACTGTCCCAATCGTTCCATTTTTCGAATGCAAATTCTTTTCTATTTATGTTTGCTGGAATGTTACATGCAATCATTGCGGCTTCTGCTAAAATAGTTCCACTTCCACACATTGGGTCAATAAAATGAGAAGTTCCATCCCAACCAGAAAGCATAAGCATTCCTGCTGCTAAAACTTCATTTATAGGAGCAATATTGGTAGCTGTTTTATATCCTCTTCTGTGTAAAGATTCACCCGATGTATCTAATGAAACTGTAACTTGATCTCTATCAATATGCACATGAATTCTTAAATCCGGAAAATCTTTATCTACATTTGGTCTCTTTCCTTGATTGTCTCTAAATTGGTCAACAATAGCATCTTTAGATTTCAAAGCCACATATTGACTATGGTTGAAATGATCTGAATGTAATGTAGTATCAATTAAAAACGATTGGTGTGCAGAAAAGTAATCTGACCAATCAATTGATTGAATTCCTTTATACAAAGCCACATCATTAACCGCCTTAAATGTTTTGATTGGTTTTAAGATTTTTAAAGCAGTACGTAAACCTAAATTTGCTTTGTACATAAAACCTTTATCTCCCATAAAAGTAACCACACGAACTCCTTGCTCTACTTTTTGAGCACCTAACTGTGTTAATTCCTTAGCTAATAATTCTTCAAATCCAAATAAGGTTTTGGCAACCATTTTAAAATTTTCCATCTTCAAAGTTCAATTTCAATTGCAAAAAAATAATTGCAAAAGTGTAAAATGTTCTTAATACCAAAATCTAAAAGTCTAAAAATTGGAATTAAAGTGCAAAAATACACTAAATTTGCAAGATTAATTGTCGAGAAAAAGAATAATGACTGAAAATAAAAATACGCCTTCTCAAAATTGGTTTGCCTCTTGGTTTGATACACCATATTACCATATTTTATATAAAGATAGAGACTATGAAGAAGCTCAGCAATTCATGGACAATCTAACTCATTATTTAAATTTACCTGAAGAAGCTAAAATATTAGATTTAGCTTGTGGTAAAGGTCGACATTCCATTTATTTAAATTCGCTTGGTTTTGATGTAACTGGTTCTGATTTATCAGAAAACAGTATCAAACATGCTTCTAAAGATGCAAATGACACTTTACATTTTAAAGTACATGATATGCGCGATTCTTTTGAAGAGAAATATGATGCTATTTTTAATCTTTTTACCAGTTTTGGATATTTCGAAAACGATGCTGACAATCTAAAAACATTAATTTCAATCAAAGAAAGTCTTACCGAATATGGTTTTGCAGTTATTGATTTTATGAATGTTGACTTTGTAATTGAAAATTTGGTTCCGTCAGAAATTAAAACGGTTGACGGAATTGATTTCCACATTAAAAGATACGTAAAAGACAATCATATCTATAAAGAAATAGATTTTAAAGATAATGGCGAAAAGTTTCATTTTACCGAAAAAGTGCAAGCGCTTCGTTTAGCAGATTTTGAAGCCATGATGGAAGAAGCAGGCATTTACCTTTTAGATGTTTTTGGCGATTATAAGTTAAGAACTTTCTACAAAAATCAATCAGAACGTTTAATTATGATTTTTAAATAATGATCAATTCTATATATATACTTCCTTTATTATCAGTAATTTTAGGTTACGTTATCGCTATATTCTTTCGTCCAAAAAGCAAAAAGAATTTAAAGTTATTATTGGCTTTTAGTGGTGCTTTTTTATTGTCTCTCACAGTAATGCATTTATTACCTGAAGTTTATGAGGCTGACTTACATCATTCAGAAGAGCACCATCATCATCATTCAAGTGCAATAGGCATTTATATTATGATAGGAATTGTTTTCCAAATCATATTGGAATATTTTTCAAAAGGCGCAGAACATGGTCACGTTCACGGTCACGATAAAATGGAAACTATTCCATGGTTATTGTTTTTCAGTTTGTGTTTACATGCCCTTTTAGAAGGAATGCCAATCAGCAATCACAACCATTTAGCTTATGGAATTGCAATACACCACTTCCCTATTGCCATTATTTTAACTACGTTTTTCAGCAATGCTCTGTTGAATAAAAAAGCTATTTTCTTTTTTATGGTTGTTTTTGCATTCATGACACCATTAGGAACTATTTTATCTGAAAGTTTACACTTTTTAAAAGAGTATTACGCACAAATTTCAGGAATCGTAATTGGAATTTTATTCCATATTTCTTCAACTATTATCTTTGAAAGTAGCGAAGGGCATAAATTCAATTTAGCAAAACTTACAGTTATTGTTTTAGGAATAATATTGGCTTATTTTATTTAATTATTGTACGTTACTTACGATTAGGGTTTTGTCAGCACAGTTGATTACATTAATAACTAACCCGAAAGAAAGTGTTACTAAATCAAAATTGATAAAATCATAATTACTTAAATAAAAAAACTTTGTAACTTAGCTACTTTGTTACTCAATACTAAAATGAACTTTACCAAAACAACCGAACAAGCTTCCAATTACCAACATTTAGAAAAAATGTCGGTCAATGAGTTGTTACAAAACATTAACAAAGAAGATAAAACGGTCCCATTTGCGGTTGAAAAAGCGTTACCTCAAATTGAAAAATTAGTTACAGAAATTGTAACCAAAATGAGACAAGGTGGAAGACTATTTTATATTGGAGCTGGAACATCAGGAAGGCTAGGTGTTGTAGATGCTTCAGAATGTCCACCTACATTTGGTGTTGCATTTGATACAGTAATTGGTTTAATTGCAGGAGGAGACGCTGCCATTCGAAGAGCTGTTGAAAACGCAGAAGACGATACCGAGCAAGCTTGGAAAGATTTAGAATCGTGTTTGATTACTAATAAAGATGTTGTTGTTGGTATTGCAGCATCAGGAACAACTCCTTATGTTATCGGTGGATTAAAAAAATGCAACGAAAACAATATTACTACAGGCTGTATTACTTGTAATGAAGGAAGTCCGCTGTCTAAAGTGTCTATATTTCCTATTGAAGTTATTGTAGGTCCAGAATTTGTAACTGGTAGTAGCCGAATGAAAGCTGGAACAGCTCAAAAATTGGTTTTAAATATGCTTTCGACAGCTACCATGATTCAACTAGGAAAAGTAAAAGGTAATAAAATGGTCGACATGCAATTAAGCAATGATAAATTGGTAGACCGAGGAATTAAAATGATCATGGAAGAAATTCCAGTTACCTATGAAATTGGGGGTATTTTATTAAAAAAATACGGAAGCGTTAGAAATGCAATATTAAATTATAAACAATAAATCTATAACCTATGAAAACATTAATTTTAACTTTTGGATTATTATTTACAAGTTTACTTTTTTCTCAAGAAATAACTACAGAAAACAAAAAATACTATGTAGATGGAATACATGTTTACAAACACGAAATTAAAACAGTTTTATCAGCTAACCCAGCTGCATTAAACTTATTTAACAAAGCAAAGAGAAAAGAAACTTGGGGAGGTGTTTTAATAGGTAGTGGCATTGCCTTGTGCGTTGCAGATGCAGTTAAAGGTGCCGTTTCTGATGAAGCTTACCCTTCAGTTTTAACCTATACAGGCATAGGTCTTGTTGCTGTTTCAATTCCAATTATGTCTGGAAAAAATAAAATGAGAAGTGATAGTATTGAAATGTATAATAATGGTATAAAACCTAAAGAAAAAACTTTAGGATATAATTTTAATGTAAACTTTATTACTAATCAAAACGGAATTGGTTTAAACATTACTTTTTAATAATGTCTACTAACAAAAAAATATTACTTAAAGGTGCTCGATATTTATCAGGAGCATTACCTCTATTATTCATTGGACCCGTAATTATAAATAGTTCATTTAAGAATAAAGAAAACCCTTTATATCCTTTTGTATTAGGATTAGGTATTTTAGTATGTGCTACTGCTATTTTTTTTATTTTTAAAGGAATTAATTTCATAATGAAAAGTTTGTTTGACAGCAATAAATGAGAAAATAAAACCAACCAAACTATAACAAAATTAAATGCCAATACATAGATCTCTTTTCGTTTTAATACCATTTCTTTTCACTTCTTGTTATGAACAGGAGAGAAATTGTAGTAATTTTAAAACTGGTAAATTTGAATCAGAAATCATTATAGACGATGTGAAACATACATCTACTTTTGAAAGAAATGACTCTATTCAAATTGAAACTTATAACGAAGTTATAGATACTTTTGATATTAGATGGATTAATGATTGTGAATATATAATGAAGAATAGTAATCCTAAAAATATGGCTGAAAAGAAATCAGTTTCAATGAAAATTTTAACCACAAAAGAAGATACATATGTTTTTGAATATAATTATGTTGGAGACACTAATAAGCAAAAAGGTACTGTAAGAAAAATTGATTAAACTCATTAAATAAATTAAAACTAAATAAAGAAAAGTAAAATGGAGATTTTTTTAAATCCAAATGCTTGGGTTGCACTATTAACACTTACATTTTTGGAAATTGTATTAGGTATAGATAATATTATATTCATTTCTATTGTTACTGGAAAACTGCCTGAAGAAAAAAGAAAAAAAGCTACTCAAGTAGGATTATTTTTAGCCATGTTCTTGCGTATTGCTCTACTTTTTGGAATTACGCTTTTGATCGCTATGAAAGAACCTATTTTTAGTGTAGATTGGGGTTGGTTCTCCGCAAGTTTTACCGGACAAGCACTTATCCTGTTTTTTGGAGGAATATTTTTAATTTATAAAAGTACTAAAGAAATACATGAAAAAGTTGACCATAAAGGAGAGGAAGAAAAAGACTTAGCTTCTCAAGCGAAAGCTAGTTTTAGAAATGTAATATTCCAAATATTATTAATAGACATTATCTTCTCAGTAGATAGTATTTTAACGGCTGTTGGTATGACAAATGGGTTAGAAGGCGCTTTATATATTATGATTACTGCGGTAGTAATTTCTGTAGGAGTTATGATGTTGTTTGCTGTTCCTGTGGGTAATTTTGTAAATAAAAATCCATCTATTCAAATATTAGGATTAGCATTTTTAATTTTAATTGGGTTTATGTTAACTACAGAAAGTATGCATTTATCTCATGCATTATTAGCAGGAAGCGAAGTTGGTGCAGTACCAAAAGGTTATTTATATTTTGCTATTGCCTTTTCACTTGGAGTTGAGTTTTTAAATATGAAAATGAGAAAAAAGAAATAGATTAAAATAAAAAAGGCCTTGTATATTACAAGGCCTTTTTTTATTATTCAAAACTCAAACCAATTTGACCATCGTCTTCTAAGTCTGTTTTAATATCATCAGAAACAGATTCTTCATCTGTCACTTCCATTTTTTCTGGTTCTGGTTCCTTAGGTTCTTCAAAAGGTAAAGGATCTAATAAATTAATTTGTTTTACTTTATCAGCAGTCAATTGATTACCTAATGCTTTTATACCTTTTACAGCAATAAAATCTTCCAGATTTACGTGAATTGTTTCTTTTTGTTCTCCTTTCACTTTAGCAAAAACTACCTCAGCCATAGGCAACCAATCTGTTGAAACAATTTCTAATTGAGATTTTTCATGTTCTGAAATAAAAATTTCTTCCTTATTTTCATTTTCTACTAAGAAACGTTTCACATAATATCGTCCTTTTTCGCCATCAAAATAAATCGCTGAAATAGGTTTATTTGGTTTCCATTTCTCCAAAACAATCATATCTTCATCAAAATGTGTTGTAAGCTCAGGAATTATGGTTTTTAACTTACCAGACTGACTAATAATAAGTAATCTATCGTTTGGTTTAAATTCACCTAAAAGTTCCCCTCTTCCATCAGTATTTAATCGTTGAACCGTATCATCAAACCAAATTTTACGTGGTCGAAGTGTAGAAATACCTTTTTCTTTTAACTCAATTTTTTTAATTGGATATTTTGAAACAGTATTTCCTTTTGAACCTCTACCTTTTATTAAAATTTCAGAGAAATCCATGTCCCATTTCAACTTCTTCACACTTCCTACTTGTCGCAATAAAATGGTAACAACCTCAGCTTCTCCATTTGGATTAGATGAAAAATATAAAATTTGAGAACCTGGTTTTTCTTGTGTTAAATGATATTCTTTATCGCGTGTTACACTTGAAACGTTGAATCGTTTTACAAACGACGCCCCGGATTTTCCATCGCGGTAAATAACATTATAAATGGTACGTTTATCGTTTTTATCGAAAATAGCAATATGAATAATGTCTTTACCAATGAATTTTTTATCGTCTACTTTAGTAATTACCATTCTACCATCTCTAAGGAAAACAATTACATCATCAATATCCGAACAATCAGTAACATATTCATCTTTTTTTAATCCAGTTCCTATGAAACCTTCTTCTCTATTTATGTATAGTTTTGTATTACGAAGCGCCACTTTTGTTGCTTCAATGGTATCAAAACTTCTCAATTCGGTTTGGCGCTCTCTTCCTTTTCCGTACTTTTCTTTTAAAGTGGTAAAAAAGGCAATTGCAAAATCAATAATATGTGCTAAATCGTGTTTAATGCGTTCCATTTCAGCTTCCAACTTTGCAATAGCATCATCTGCTTTATCTGAGTCAAAACGCGTAATACGAATCATTGGAATTTGCGTTAGTTTTTGTAAATCATCATCATGAATATCACGAACTAATAATTTTCTAAACGGTTCAAATTTCTTGTATAAGTATTCGTAAAGACTTTCTCTATCCCCATATAATTTGAAGTCGATGTACATTTCTTCTCTAATGAAAATCTTTTCTAAAGTAGAGAAATGCCATTTATTTTCTAATTCGTCTAACTGAATTTCTAATTCACGTTTTAGTAAATCAACCGTTCTATTGGTTGAAATTTTCAACATATCAGAAACACCAATAAACAAAGGTTTATTGTTTTCAATTACACAACCTAAAGGAGCAACAGAAGTTTCACAAGCTGTAAAAGCATATAAAGCATCAATTGTTTTATCTGGCGAAACTCCAGAAGGTAAATGAATTAAAATTTCAACCTCAGCAGCTGTATTATCTTCAATTTTTTTGACTTTAATTTTTCCTTTATCATTCGCTTTCAAAATACTATCAATCAATGTTGAAGTGTTGGTAGAAAAAGGAATTTGAGTAATTACTAAAGTCGATTTATCTAACTGACTAATTTTTGCACGCACACGTACACGTCCGCCTCGTAAACCATCGTTATAGTTAGAAACATCTGCAATACCAGCCGTTGGAAAATCAGGATATAATGTAAAAGGCTTCCCTTTTAATATTTTTATAGAACTATCTATAAGTTCATTGAAATTGTGAGGCAATACTTTTGTAGAAAGACCTACTGCAATACCTTCAGCTCCTTGCGCTAAAAGCAGTGGAAATTTAACTGGTAAATTAATAGGTTCTGCACGACGACCATCGTATGAAGTTCCCCAATCTGTAATTTTAGGAGAATATAAAATATCATGACCTAACTTAGAAATACGTGCTTCGATATAACGAGAAGCTGCTGCAGAATCACCTGTAAGGATGTTTCCCCAGTTACCTTGCATATCAATCAATAAATCTTTTTGACCAATTTGCACCATTGCATCACCAATACTCGCATCACCATGTGGGTGATACTGCATAGTATGACCTACGATATTTGCTACTTTATTGTAACGACCATCGTCTAACTCTTTCATAGAATGCATTATACGACGTTGAACCGGTTTAAAACCATCTTCAATCGCCGGAACCGCTCTTTCTAAAATTACATAAGAGGCATAATCCAAAAACCATTCTTTGTACATACCCGTTACTTTTGTAATGGTGTCTTCAGGGTTTTCGTTATTTTCATAGAAGTTATGACCTGATGCTTTTATATCATCAAAACCTTCATTTGAAATAGATTCATTTGAACTATTGTCTTGTTCTTCTGGATTTATGTTTTCTTCTTCGTTCATTTTTTTGTAGCACTAAAGTTCACAATATTTTGCAATAAGTTTCACTAATTTTTTTTTATCAAAAATTATATTTCTCTTTGCAAATATGAATTTCTTTCTTTACTGTATTTCCATTTTCATCAATTGTTGTAGAAATTTCATTTTCACATTCTATATGATCATTTGAAAAATAAATAAATGATAATACAGACAAAGTAGCAATTGTTAGTAGGCTTAAAATAAAAATATTCTTTCTCATATTACTCTTTTTCTATTACATCTAATTCTACTTTCAAGTTATTGATAATAAATTCTTGTCTGTCGGGTGTGTTTTTACCCATATAGAATTCTAATAACTTTTCAATCGTAGTTCCTTTGTCTAACATTACAGGATCTAATCGAATATCTTCTCCAATAAAAAACTTAAACTCATCTGGTGAAATTTCTCCAAGTCCTTTGAATCGGGTAATTTCTGGTTTTGGTTTTAGCTTTTCAATTGCATTAATTCGCTCTTCATCAGTGTAACAATAAATCGTTTCCTTTTTATTTCGAACACGGAATAATGGTGTTTGTAAAATATATAAATGTCCGTCTTTGATTAACTCTGGAAAGAACTGCAAGAAAAAGGTAATTAATAGCAATCGAATGTGCATCCCATCGACATCGGCATCAGTTGCAATTACAATATTGTTGTAACGCAAATCGCCCATATCTTCTTCAATATTAAGAGCCGCTTGTAATAAGTTGAATTCTTCATTTTCATACACAATCTTTTTAGACATTCCGTATGAATTTAAAGGCTTACCACGTAAACTAAAAACCGCTTGTGTATTAACATCACGACTTTTAGTGATTGAACCCGAAGCCGAATCTCCCTCGGTAATAAAAAGCGTACTTTCTAAACTTCTGGGGTTCTTTACATCGGCCAAATGCACACGACAATCGCGTAATTTTTTGTTATGTAAATTGGCTTTCTTCGCTCTGTCTTTTGCCAACTTACGAATTCCAGATAATTCTTTACGTTCGCGCTCTGCTTGTAAAATTTTACGTTGTAAAGCATCAGCTACTTCTGGATTTTTATGCAAAAAGTTGTCTAATTTTACTTTGATAAAATCATTTACAAACGTACGAACCGTAGGACCATCTGGACCAATATCTGTAGAACCTAATTTAGTTTTGGTTTGCGATTCAAAAACAGGTTCTTCTACTTTTACAGAAACTGCAGAAACGATTGATTTACGAATGTCTGAAGCTTCAAAATTTTTATTATAGAATTCTTTTATAGCACGAACAATCGCCTCTCTAAAAGCACTTAAATGCGTTCCTCCTTGTGTCGTATTTTGTCCGTTTACAAACGAATGATACTCTTCTGAATATTGTGTTTTACTATGTGTAATGGCTACCTCAATATCATCCCCTTCAAGATGAATAATTGGGTACACCATATCTTCTTGAGCAATATTCTCGTCTAATAAATCTTTTAATCCGTTTTCAGAAACGTATTTTTCACCATTATAAATAATTGTTAATCCTCTGTTTAGGTAACAGTAATTTTTAAGCATTTTAATGATGTACTCATTACGATACTTATAATTTTTAAAAATTAAATCATCGGCAACAAATGAAACCTTAGTTCCTTTGCGCTTTGTGGTTTCAATAACTTCTTCTTCAATGGTTAAATTTCCTGCTGAGAATTCCGCTGCTTTTTGTTGGTTATCACGAACCGACTCTACGCGGAAATAATTAGAAAGCGCATTTACGGCTTTTGTACCCACTCCATTTAAACCTACTGATTTTTTAAACGCTTTAGAGTCGTACTTACCACCGGTATTCATTTTAGAAACTACATCGACCACTTTACCTAATGGAATTCCACGACCATAATCGCGAACAGTTACCATTTTGTCTTTTATGGTTACTTCAATAGTTTTACCAGCTCCCATAACGAATTCATCGATACAGTTATCCATAACTTCCTTAAGAAGAATATAAATACCATCATCTGGTGACGAACCGTCTCCTAACTTTCCAATGTACATTCCGGGACGCATACGGATGTGCTCTTTCCAATCGAGCGAGCGTATATTGTCTTCGGTATATTGATTTTGCTCTAACATAAACAGATTTCGGATTTTGTGCTAATATAAAGGAATTACATAAAAAATGAAAGCCTGTAATAAAGAAGTTATTGACAAGTTTTTAAGAAAAGAAAAGAAGATAGAAACCAAAGAAAAGAAGAAAGATTTTTTACTTATATTTGTTTGTAATTACTTACAAATGATTATAACCGTTTGTTAGTTGAACATATACAATAGTTGTAAACCATTATGAAATACCGAATATTAATGCTTGTATCAATATTGAGTTTTTTGGGTTTTGGACAAAAAAAAGAAACCGAGACAAAGACAGAAATAAAAATGGAATTAGAACAAAAATTTCTCGTTGGAGACAATAATTTCTTTTTTGAAAAATCTAAATGCGTAATTGATTTTAATGGCAATAAAGTTATCGACTTCACTTTTGTTGGAAGCAATGAGGCTTTTGAAAAGCTTGAAGAAAACGATGATTTTGAGTTTAAAGATTTTATTTATCCACCTGAACTATACATTCGGAATTTAACTCTGAATGAAAATATGGAAACTCGAATCACAAAAAACAATCACTTGGATTCAGAAATCGGACTTTATTTTGGAGAACACGGATTAGTAGAGGCAGAAATGTTTATAAAAAATGGATGGGTTAATATCAACGGATTTGGAGAAGTGTATGAAAAAAAATACCCAATAAAAATCAATTTTGAATTGAATAAAGCTGACAAATAAAAAGAAAACAAAAAAACGGTTTACAACAATGGCTATAAATAATTGCTTGTTTTCGCCTACTTCTGAAAATCCTCTCGGATTTTCAGTTTGGTGTGTACTTGCAAAGTTACGTACTAACACACGCAACTACTCATAGCCGAGACCGTTTTCTGCAATTTCGTACTAAAAAAATACAATTAATATTTCATCTTTACGATTACTGTATAGTAGTGATAAAATAATTCAAACATAGAAATGAAAAATTATATTAAAATCATAATACTAACATTAATTTTAAATTCTTGTGGCAAAGCAATAAGTAATATTACTATTGAGGATGG
>CAZLGK010000026.1:1190-20872 GCA_964559365.1 uncultured Flavobacterium sp. | reverse complement strand
ATATAGCATTAAGTTACCTAATGAAAAATTTTCGAGATATGGATTTAACGATGATGGAAAACTGTATTTTAAAAATTGCTTTTTAAGTCCGGCTGTATATGAAAATGGAAAATTCATAAAACAAAGCAATGTTGACTTGGAAGATATTTTCAATGCTCCATCAAACATAAAAGCTTCAGTAGAAATTCCAAACCGTTATGCTTTAGCTTCTAATTTAATAAATATTGATGAGCATAATTCTGACAAATATTTAACCTTTAATTTAATTGGAAACAAAAAAAATGATTTAGTACTTATCGTTACCCCTGAACCTGAATCTACTATTTATAAAAATGAATTTATTGAAGTAAGTTCAAGCATTAATAAAACGAGAATAAATGATATTCAAAAGACATTAATTATTGATAAAATCACTCGATTTGTTCATGAAAAAATTGGTCCTTCGAAAACTTCAAAAATATTAGTTTCTCAAGAAGATTACAATAAAAATCCTTTTTACGGTTTAAGTCAATTACCCGAATTCTTAAGTCCTTTTTCTGACGAAACTTTATTTGAATTAATGTTTCTTAAAACTTATTTAAACGCTTATTTAAATGAAAACTTAAATTTAAATCACAGAAAGGAAAATTGGATATATGATGGCATTCAAACATTTCTAATGATGCAATATATTGATGATAATAATCCAGACTTAAAAATGATGGGTAGTCTTTCAAGGTTTAAATTATTAAAATCATATAATTTAATAAACCTAGATTTTAATCAACAGTATAATTACTTATACATGTTAATGGCAAGGAAAAATTTAGATCAACCTTTATCCTTTAAAAAAGATCAGCTAATTAAATTTAATGAAAAAATTTCAAATAAATACAAAGCTGGATTATCTTTTAAATATTTAGACAGTTATTTAGAGAATGATATTGTTTTAAATTCAATAAAAGAGTTTGTTACTTTAAATAAAAGTTTCAGAACAAATAAATATGACTTAGAATATATTTTAAATCAAAAATCTCCAAAAAAAATAGATTGGTTTTTTGAAACGCTAATAAATTCAAGAAAACTTATTGATTATAAATTTGGAAAAGTTTCAAAGACTAATGATAAACTTACTATAAATATAATAAACAAGACTAGAACAAATGTTCCAATTTCTTTATATCAGTTAAAAAATGATAGTATCGTTAATAAAGTATGGTTAGACGATATTAAAACTGACTCAACTATTGTTCTACAAAGATATGGTGCAGATAAATTAGTGTTAAATTATTTGAACGAAGTGCCCGAATATAATTTAAGAAATAATTGGAAATCATTAAAAGGCTTCTTTTTTAATAATAGACCCTTAAAATTTAATTTTTACAAAGATTTAGAAGAACCATATTACAATCAGATTTTTTATGTTCCTGAATTTGAATTTAACATATATGATGGTTTAGCATTTGGTATGCGGGTAAATAATAAATCTATGTTAAATAAACCTTTTACGTTTAGCGTAACACCTTTTTACTCTCCTAAAACAGGTTCTTTAGTTGGAAAGTTTAGCGGTCTCATAGAACAAAATGTTAGAGATGAGGGTAAATTATTTAGAATTAGATATTTATTATATGGAAGCCAATTTCATTATGCCGAAAATGCAGCATATACTAATTTAAGCCCTACGATTCAATTGTTATTCAGAGATAAAGATTTTAGAACTAATAAAACAGAGTTTGTTCAATTAAAACAGTTGTACATTAATAGAGAAAAAACAGATTTTTTACTTGATAATAATACAGAAAACTATAATGTGTTTAATTTTAAGTACGGAAATAATCAATCAGAAGCAACTAAACTGTATAGTTTTATTACTGATTTACAAGTTGCAAATTTATTTGGGAAAATTTCCACTGAAATACGCTATAGAAAACTGTTTGACAATAACAGAGCACTAAGTCTAAGGTTCTATGCAGGAACCTTTTTATACAGAAGTACTACTTCAGAATTCTTTAGTTTTAGTTTAGATAGACCTACTGATTATATGTTTGAACATGGATATCTAGGAAGAAGTGAAACAACAGGAATATTTAGTCAAGAATACGTTTATGCAGAAGGAGGTTTTAAATCAAAACTAAATACTCGATTTGCAAATGAATGGATAACGACTTCTAATGCAACTTTTAATATTTGGAATTGGATTCAAGTATATGGCGACATAGGTTTATTAAAAAACAAATATTCTTCTGCAAAATTCGTTTACGATTCAGGAATTCACTTAAATTTAGTTCCTGATTATTTTGAATTATTCTTCCCTGTTTATTCATCAAATGGTTATGAATTAAACACAAATAATTATGACGAAAAAATTCGTTTCGTAGTTACATTATCACCAAAAACATTAGTTTCTCTCTTTACAAGACGTTGGTTTTAAACAAACAAACACTTAATTAATTGCATTTTTAACAACAAAACGATGATTTTAATCGATTTAATTGTCATATTACTAATTAAATCAATAAACAATTAATAATTTTCAATACAACCTCCTGTTTCATATTGCATTGTATCTTCTAATTAATTACATTTGTAAAATATCAAATATTGCATACTATGAGCAAAACTGCAACTAAAGAAGTTTTATCTTTCGAAGATTTCAAAAAAGAAGTTTTAAACGATTACAAAGTAGCTACCGTTAGTAGAGAATGTAGTCTTTTAGGACGAAGAGAGGTTTTAACAGGAAAAGCAAAATTTGGAATCTTTGGTGATGGAAAAGAAGTTCCTCAACTTGCTTTAGCTAAAGCTTTTCAAAATGGAGATTTTCGCTCAGGTTATTATCGAGATCAAACTTTTATGATGGCTATAGGAGCTTTGAATATAGAGCAATTTTTTGCTGGATTGTATGGTCATACAGATATTGATTTTGATCCAATGAGTGCTGGAAGACAAATGGGTGGCCATTTTGCAACCCACAGTTTAGATGAAAAAGGAAATTGGAACAATTTAACAGCACAAAAAAACTCAAGTGCTGACATTTCTCCAACTGCAGGTCAAATGCCTCGTTTGTTAGGATTAGCTCAAGCTTCTAAAATATTTAGAAACGTAAAAGGTTTAGAAGATTTTACTAATTTTTCAAATAAAGGTAATGAAGTAGCTTGGGGAACTATTGGAAACGCTTCAACTTCTGAAGGCTTGTTTTTTGAGACTATTAATGCAGCAGGTGTTTTACAAGTACCAATGGTTATGAGTGTTTGGGATGATGAATATGGAATTTCTGTACATGCACGCCACCAAACTACAAAAGAAAATATTTCAGAAATATTAAAAGGTTTTCAACGTGAAGATGGAACAAATGGTTATGAAATTTTACGTGTAAAAGGATGGGATTATCCGGCATTAGTTGAAACATACCAAAAAGCATCTAAAATTGCACGTACTGAACATATTCCGGTATTAATTCATGTTAACGAATTAACGCAACCACAAGGTCACTCTACTTCAGGTAGTCATGAAAGATACAAAAACACTGATCGTTTGGCATGGGAAACGGAATATGATTGTTTGGCTCAAATGAGACTTTGGATGATTGCAAATAATATTGCTACTGATGAAGAACTAAAAGAAATAGATTCTGCTTCTAAAAAAGAGGTTTTAGAAGGAAAAAAAGCAGCTTGGGCAGCTTTCACATCAACTTTTAAAATAGAACAACAAGAGTTAGTTAGCTTATTAAACACAATTGCTATTTCAAGTCCTAACAAAGTTTTTGTAGAAAAATTTGCAAACGATTTAGCTGCAATTAAAGAACCTATTCGCAAAGAAATACTTACAACAGCTCGTAAAGTATTACGACTTATAGTAAACGAAAGTGGAAAAGCGCAATTATCTTCATGGATAAAAACATATATGAATAAGGTTCAGCCAAAATTCAGCTCACATTTATTCTCTCAATCAGACAAAAACATTTCAACTGTAAAAGAAGTCAAACCAACTTATAATGAAACTGCAGAAGATGTAGATGCTCGTCTTGTACTTCGTGATAATTTTGATGCAATTTTTGCTAAATATCCAGAGACTTTAATTTTCGGAGAAGATTCAGGAAATATTGGAGATGTTAACCAAGGGCTTGAAGGAATGCAAGAAAAATATGGAGAATATCGTGTGGCAGATGCAGGAATTCGTGAAGCTACTATTTTAGGACAAGGAATTGGAATGGCAATGAGAGGTTTACGTCCAATTGCTGAAATTCAATATTTAGATTATTTATTGTATGCTATTCAAATCATGAGTGATGATTTAGCTACTTTACAATATAGAACAAACGGAAGACAAAAAGCACCATTAATCATAAGAACTCGTGGACATCGTCTAGAAGGTGTTTGGCACTCTGGTTCACCAATGGGAATGATTATTAATGCAATTCGCGGCATCCATGTTTTAGTACCAAGAAATATGACTAAAGCAGCTGGTTTTTACAACACTTTGTTAGAAACTGACGAACCTGCTTTAATTGTTGAATGTTTAAATGGCTACCGTTTAAAAGAAAAAATGCCGACTAACTTAGGCGAATTCAAAACTCCAATTGGTGTAGTTGAAACTATTAAAGAAGGAACTGATATCACTTTAGTGTCTTATGGCTCTACACTTCGTTTAGTAGAACAAGCTGCAAATGAGTTAGAATCAGTTGGAATTAGCGCAGAAATCATTGACATTCAATCTTTGTTGCCTTTTGATATTAATCATGATATTGTAAAAAGTGTATCAAAAACAAATCGTTTATTAGTAATTGACGAAGATGTTCCTGGTGGAGCAAGTGCTTATATTTTACAACAAATTATAGAAACACAAAAAGGATACAAACATTTAGATAGCGAACCACAAACTCTAGCCTCAAAAGCTCACAGACCTGCTTATGGAACAGATGGAGACTACTTCTCTAAACCTAATACAGAAGATATATTTGAAAAAGTATATAGTATTATGAATGAAGCAAATCCTTCAAAATACCCAACTTTATACTAATATAATTTTTATAAATAAAAAGAGGCTTTACAGCCTCTTTTTTATTTTAAATATCTTTCAAAACATCTATTAAATAATCAATTTCTTCTCTAGTGTTTATATGACTAAATGATATTCTTAAATTAGGAAACTTTTGTTCTTCTTCATTTAAAAATTCAGCTAACACATGAGATGGTTTAACACTTCCGCTCTGACAAGCACTTCCTCTAGAAACAGCAATTCCTTTCATATCTAAAGCAAAAAGTAACATAGAAGATTTTGAAGCATCAATTGGCAACATTATATTTAAAATATTATACAATGTATTTGTTCCATTCACTTTTAAATTTGGAAAAACAGTCCGTAATTTAGACAAACAATAAGATTGTAAATCTAATATTATCTTTTTATTCTTCTCTAAATTATCAATAGAAAGTTCAAGAGCTTTTGCCATTCCAACCACTTGGTGAACAGCTTCAGTTCCTGCTCTAATTCCTTTTTCTTGCTCTCCACCGTAAATCATAGGCTGAATAGCAAAACCTTTTTTAATATATGCAAAACCAATTCCTTTTGGGCCGTGAAACTTATGAGCTGTTCCAACTGCAAAATCGATTGGTAATTCATTTAAATTCAAATCTATTTTTCCAATTGACTGAACTGTATCACAATGAAATAAAGCTTTAGAAGCACCACATAACTTACCTACTCTTTCAACATTTAAAATAGTTCCTATTTCATTATTTACATGCATTAAGGAAACTAAAGTTGATTTTTCTTCATGAAGTAATTTTGCTAAATGTAAATAATCGATTTCGCCAGTGTGAAGAATATCAACATAAGCGACTTCAATACCATTCATTTTTTCTAAATGTTGAACAGTATGTAAAGTAGCATGATGCTCAATTTTTGAAGTAATAATACGTTGAATTCCTAGATCATTAACTGCGCTATGTAAAATTAAATTAGTAGCTTCTGTTGCGTGAGCTGTAAAAATTAGTTCAGCTGCATGAATTTTTAATTGCTTAGCAATACTCTTTCTCGAAGTTTCAAGTAAATTCCTTGCACCACGACCAAAACTATGTGTTGATGATGGATTTCCAAAATCATTTTGCAAAACAGATATCATTACATCAATAACCTCAGGATATAGAGAAGTTGTTGCAGCGTTATCCAAATATATTTTTTTCATGTTTTAATTTTCAAAAAACAAATATAAGAAAGTAAGCTTTATCAAAAATTTTAAAATCTGTTAAACAAAAAAAGCGAGAAACTAATTTATCGCTTTTTTTGTTTAACAGATTTTTGTTTAATGTGAAGCTTCGGTCTCAATAGTATCTACATCTATACCTTGTTTTTTTAGTATTCCTTTAACTAAAAAGGCAAATAAAGTAAGATAAACAAAACAAACAACTGCTATTAAATAAGATTGATGAATCCCTATAATATCAGCTAATTTTCCTTGAATTGGAGGAATTATTCCTCCACCTAAAATCATCATAATTAAAAAAGAAGAGCCTTGAGATGTATATTTTCCTAATCCTAATATTGATAAACTAAAAATAGATGGCCACATGATACTACAAGCTAATCCGCCGGCTAAAAAAGCATAAATAGCAACTGTTCCTGTTGTAAACAAACCTATAGACATTGCTGCAATACCAAATAAACCGAAAATAGTTAATGTACGAGCTGGTTTATCTTTAGTTAAAAAGAAAGCTACTATTTGTAAAACTACACAAATTACATAATAATACAAAGGCCTCATGTCTTTACCTGATATAATATTTACAACTAGAATAACAGCAAAAGCAACAAGAGGAATAATAATTAAAGCTAAGGATCTTTTTATTCCAGACAAATTAAATGCGCTTATAGCACCTGCCCATCGACCTATCATTAAACTTCCCCAATACATAGAAACATAAGGGGCAATTTCAGAAGATTGAAGACCACCAAAACTGTCTAGTTTTAGCAACTCCCCTAAATTACTTCCAATAGCAACTTCTACTCCTACATAGGTGAATATAGCAAGCATACCTAGAACTAATTGAGGATATTGCATTGCTCCCCAACCTTCAGATTTTTTATTTGCTGAAAAATACGAAAAGAAAATCCCACCAATGACTGCAAGAAGAGCACAAATAAGCCCTGCCAACCTAAAGTTTTCTAAAGAAGCTAATTGTTTTAAATTATATTCAGAACTATCAATCATATACGTTCTAAACACAGGAATAAAACATGCTACTAGAATTATAGTCATTATAACTAAAGTTTTTAAAGCCTTATTAGCTTTTTCCATTGGTTCTGATGAAATTCCGGATGGTACTTTTTTAGAAAAATAAAATAATGCAGCCGATGCTAGGAACAATAATCCTACTCCAACATATAGATAGATTACTTTATTTAATTCTAAACTTGCTATCTGTTCATCAGTTACAGAAACTGCTGAACCAAACAAAGCAAAACCAACTAAAATTGGCCCAATCATAGTTCCAAATGAGTTAATTCCTCCTCCTAGGTTTACTCTACTAGCACCTGTTTTTGGATTTCCTAACAAAATAGCAAATGGATTTGCAGCTGTTTGTTGTAATGAAAAACCTAAAGCCACAATAAACAATCCAGCCAACATACCAATATATAAATTAGCCTCTACAGCAAGAATCATTGCTCCTGCTCCTAGTGCTGAAAACAACAAACCATAAACAATACTTTTTTTATACCCCCATGAACTAACTATATCATTATTTTTAATAGTTCCTAAAATGAATAAAATCAAAGCTCCTAAATAATAAGCAGTATAAAATGCAAAATCGATTAACTGGGACTGAAACTGATCTAAACTGAAATAATGTTTACAAAATGGAATAAAAATACTATTACCTGCAGCAATAAAGCCCCAAAAAAAGAAAACTGTAATTAAAGTGTATAAAGCAGGATAATTAGTCTGACTTGAATTAGTATTTATTGAATTCATATAATTAGTTTTAAATGTCTAAAGATAGTATTTTTAGCATTTAACAAACATTTTAGCTTAAATAAAATTATTCGTTTAAATTTGCTGTAAATTAGAATAGTTATGAAAAAGATTTTTGCTTTATTTTTGATAGTAATTTTATTTTCTTGTGATGATGGGGATTTAACATTACAATCATTTGCTTTTGAATCGCAAAGTATTCAAAAATGTTCAGATAATAATTTAATTTTCAAAATAAAGGACGATGAATTATTATTATTAGACATACCTGAAAGTAATTTTGTAAACACAGTAACTCCAGACGGTACTCCAAGAGAAGTTTTAATCAATTCTTCAAATAGAGTTATTTATAGAAAATATTCTGCAAATCTAACTTCAACAACTATTTGCTCTATAATTCCGCCAGCTAGCCCAGTTGTAAATAAAGAATGGAACGCAACCGGTGGTAAAATATTAATAGAGACTGATGAAGTTTTTGATACTGACGGAATTACTATTATAGGATATACACATAATATAACATTTGAAAATGTTAGCTTTTCAAATCCTGATAACACTTTTAGTTTCACTACTTATATTTTTGGAAATTACGAAACTGATCTTTAATAACTTTTAAATTTTAAAAAAAAGCTCCAAGATTTCTTGGAGCTTTTTTTATTATCTATTTAAACTTTGTTTAATATGAACTTCAGTTGCACCTAATCCATATTTTTGATAACTAGCTTCTTTAAATGTAATTCCATCATACTTAGAAAATAAGAATTCTAATTCCGATTTTAAAACTCCTTCACCAACTCCATGAATAAAAACAAGTTTTGGCATACGCTTTCTTATTGCAAAATCTAATTGTCCTTTTGCATTATCCATTTGAATATTTAATATCTCAAAATTAGATAATCCTCGGAAGTTTTTGACTAACTTTTCAATATGTAAATCAACCTCTAAAACAAACTCATCCTTCTTGTTTTTCTTCTCTTTTACAAAAGAACGTTTTTTTTTATCAGCCTTATCATTTAAAACAGAAGTTAAACTTTTAGAAGAGAATACATTATTTAACTGATTGATATTGTTTATTTTAATTATTTCATTGACAAAATATGTCATCACAAATCCGTCAATTGTTTCTATAGTAATAGATGTATCTTTAATTTTTAAAACTACTCCATCTATATCTTCATCTAATACCGAAACTTTATCTCCTATTTCAAAATTTTGCATACATCAAATTATTAAAAAAATTCTTTATCGTAACTTATTCAAAGATAAAAAAGTTAAAACAAGAACATAATTTTTGTCTCTCTATTTTTAAAATAGCAAACTTTTTTACACTTCTACTCTACTCCTTGTTAGATAATATTAAAGTAAAATAAAAATGATTCATTTGAATTTCATTTATTTTTTGGCACGCATATTGAATATATCATATTAAAGAACTCATAAATCATGAGTTTTAAGTTTAACCTTTAAATTATTTTATCATGAAAAAAATTACATTTTTAGTTGCAGGAATATTATTCTTCGGAATGAATATTGTAAAAGCATCAGATAGAAAGGTTTTAACTGATGATGAAGGAAGAGGTAGATACTATGTAGACTACAGAGATGCAGAACCAATTGTGTTTTTAGAAAGAGGAGTTGAATTTTATATTTTTCCAAACGGAGAGTTTGATTTCAATACAGCTTCTAATCATTATAGCGCAAATCCTAGACCGAGAAGAGGCTCAATAAACAATACATACGGAGCTCCGGGAACATATTCTAATTACGGACCTAGAGATAGAGGAATTAGAATTGAACACGATTATATGGGGCGCGTTAGAAGAGTGGGAAATGTATTTATCAATTATGACGCTTATGGAAGAGTAAAAAGAATTGGTAATGTATACATGAGATACAATAGCTTTGCCTTAACACAAGTAGGTGGATTAAAAATCATCTATAACAGAAGAGGTCGTATTATTGATATTGTAGGATTTGTAAATCACTTCAGTACTCATTACAACTACAACCCAAGAGGTAATAATAGTCATGGATATGGTAACAACTATAATGATGACTATGGTAACGATAATAATAATGAAGATTATTATTACTATAAAAAAGACGGAACAAAAGCTAAAATGTCTAAAGAAGATATAGAAGAAATAAAAAAGAAGTAAAAGTTACTACATAATGTTAGTAAAGTTGGTTGGTTTGTTTAAAAGTCCTGTGGAACTATAAAGTGAAGCAGGATTTTTTATGAATCAGAATTTAACAAACGAGCCAAATCTCCAGTGAGCGATTTTCTGCTGTATTTTTGCAAACCTACGGCATGAACACTTAAGTTTTTCATTAAAAAAGATTCAAAATAAATAGAAATTTGACTTTTTAAAGCTTTTTTTTCATTGTAAGTGAAGAAAACACCAGTATTTGTCGATTTGATAATCTGCTCAAAATCAGCTCCTACCGGACCTAAAGCTAAAATTGGTCGCTCAGAAACCATATATTCAAATAGCTTCCCAGGAATAATACACTTTGTTTCAGGAGAATTAATTTCAATAAGCAATAAGACTTGTGAAGATTTTTGTTCATGTAAAGCTGTTTCATGAGATACATATCCCATTAAATTCATATACTTTTCTAAACCATGTTCTTTTATAGAAGAAACGACTTCGTTACTAACCGCGCCAATTAATTTAAGTTCTAAATGAGAAGCAAATAAAGCGTTTTCAACTACTAACTCACTTAAAACCTTCCATAACACCAAGGGATTTCTTTCGGAAAGCAACGAGCCTATATGAGCTAAAGTGAATTTTTCGTCTTTATCTTTTTTAATTGTTTTTTCTACATCGTAACCATTTGTAATTACAGAAATAGGCTTTAACGTAATAGCTTCAAACTCTTTTTTTGTAGTTGGAGAAGTAACAATGATTGAATCACAACTATTTAATACTTCTTTTTCTAAATTTTTATGGGTTTTAGTTGCCCAATTACTCAATTTTAATTCTTTATGATAACCAATAGTTGTCCAAGGGTCTCTAAAATCTGTTATCCAATTGATATGCATTTCCTTTTTTAATTGCAGACCAATTAAATGTAGACTATGAGGTGGTCCTGTTGTAATTACAGTATCAATATTATTTTGTACTAAATATTTTCTCAAAAAAAGAATAGAAGGCTTTACCCAAAATATGCGTGCATCCGGAATAAAAATATTTCCACGAATCCAAAGCATTGCTTTTTCAACAAATGATTGTTTCTTTTTATTGGGAATTATCCCTGAACTAATGTCTTTTGTTTTCTTTTTCGAAAAAACAGAAGCAAAACCATACGGTTCAAAGATTTTGTTTTTTACAATAATTGCTTTCTCTGATACTTCACTCAATAACTTCTCATCTAATAAAGGGTATGTTGGGTTCTCAGGAATATAAACATGTGGTTCGTAACCAAAATCAGGCAAATATTTCACAAATTTTAGCCAACGTTGAACCCCTGGACCACCAGCTGGCGGCCAATAATAGGAAACTATGAGTATTTTTTTTGGAGAACTAATAACTATTTATTTTTCTTATTTTCAAAATACAGGCCACCAATTACCAATAAAACCATTCCTATTGAACTCATTAAAGCAATAGTACTTCCCGTTTTTACCACTTCAGGCTCAAACTTAAATTCAATTGTATGTTTTCCGACAGGAACTTGCAACCCTCTTAAAACGTAATTTACATTGTAAATAGGAGATTCTTTTCCGTCTATTGTAGCTGTCCATCCATTTTTATAATACATTTCTGAAAACACAGCAAAACCTTCGTTTGAATTGTTTGAAGTGTATTTTAAATGATTCGGCTTGTATAAATCTAGTTTTATTGAAGCTAAAGAGTCTTTTTTGAATTCAGTATTAGTAAGTTTACTTATAGGGTTTGTTGTTAAATTATGTAAGTATATTTCACTATTCTCTTTAGAAATTACTACTTCATTTTTAGTATCTAAACTATCCAAGGCTTTCATTTCTTCATCAGCAGAATTGACAATTTTAATTTTCTCAACAAACCAAACATTTCCATTAGCAAAAGCATTATTCATAGCAAATTGCTGACCTTGTTCGTTACTTTGAATTATGTATTTTACATTCAACATATTTAAAACACCAACATTATTTTTAGCAATTTGGTAATCGAATAATTGTTGCATTCTTCTTGGTTTTGCAGCATGATACCCTCCAATTGATTTATGAAAATAAGAAGTTCTTGCATTACTCATATTTCCTGCAACTTCAAAAACCCTATAATGAGTTGTATCTTGTAGAATTTGCATATCAGCTGTAGAAGGTTGAAAAGGAACTTCCATTTCGTTTGCACTGACAAAACTTTCTTTATTTACGTAATTTTTAGCAATGAAAAATAAATCCCCACACATTAAAACTCCAACTAAAACAACAGCTACTAAAGGTTTAAAAGTTTTTTTGATGTATAAGTATAAGATTCCAAATACAGCTATTACTAGCATTATAGATCGAAAAACATCTGATGTGTATAAAGAAGATCTATCTTCTTTTAAAGCTTGCATGAATTCTGGCCCATAAGATTGAAGATAGTAGTTATCGTTAACTCCTGAAAAATCAAATAATGATTTGCCAAATAATAATAAAACTAAAACTCCGATTACAATAGCTCCTGTTTTCCACAATGCATCCCATTTTTTGTCATCTTCCATTTTAAAGAAATTATAAAAACCTAAAATAGCTAAGGCAGGCATACATAATTCTAGCAATACTTGAATAGAAGAAACAGCTCTAAACTTATTATACATTGGTATAAAATCAATAAAAAAGTCAGTCATAATACTGAAGTTTTTACCCCAAGATAAAAACAGAGAAAAAAGAACGCCCGATAATAATATATAATTGATTTTCTTTTTTTCATCAAAGAAAGAAAGCACTGCAAAAAAGAAAACAACTATTCCAATATAAGCTGGAGCTGCAACTATTGGCTGATCTCCCCAATAAGTAGGCATTTGTTTTACTAAATTTACAGCTTCATAAGGCGGAACACCTTGAGCCGTAATATATTTATACATTTCAGAATCTACACCTAAATCTTCATGATTAGAACCACCAAAAATTCTAGGTGCTAATAGATTTAAACTTTCTGCTTTACCATAACTGTATTCTGTTATGTATTCATAACTCATTGCATTATCAGATTCCTTCTTTTTTCCATCTGCCTCATAACTAAGTTCGCTATTGCTTCGGGTTGAAAATTTAGCATATTCTGAAGTTGCTAATAAATTTGTAGCATTTGCCCCTATGGCAAGAATACCTGCAATTATAAATACTAAAACAGATTTAGCTAATTCTTTATATTTTTTTTCTTTAATAAATTGAAAAGTATAAAAACCTCCTACAATTAATAATAAAAGTAATAAGTAATAAGTCATTTGAAAGTGATTAGCTTGAATTTCTAGAGCAGCAGCAATCATTGTTAAAATTCCTCCAACAAAATATTTTCTTTGAAAAACCAATAGAACCCCAGCTAAAACCATTGGCATATAAGCAATAGCATGTGCTTTTGCGTTATGCCCAACACCGAGAATTATAATTAAGTAAGTTGAAAAACCAAAAGCCAAAGCACCAAAAAAAGCTTTCAACGGATCGATTTTTAATACCATTAATAAAATATAAAACCCTAAAAAATATAAGAATAAATAATCTGCAGGTCTTGGCAAAAAACGTAGAACTGAATCTAATTTTTTAATATAATTGTGAGGATAATTTGCACCTAGTTGATAGGTTGGCATTCCACCAAATGCACTATTAGTCCAATAAGGTTCAGAATTCGTTTCTTTTCTAAAGTCATTTTGCTCTTTAGCCATTCCTGTATATTGAGCAATATCCGATTGATATATCTTATCACCTTTTAAAACTGGGTGAAAATAAATAACTGAAACTAAAACAAATCCTACAATTGCAGCAATATGCGGCAATAATGCTTGGAATTTTTTCATTTAAAATGGTGTTTTTATTAAAACGCTAAGGTAAATAAAAAAAGGATATTGAAACAATATCCTTTTTTTATTGATAATTAATTTTTTAATCAACTTCTTCAAAATCTACATACTCTCCCACTTTTTTCTTTTCACTAGGAATTTCTGTTTTTGAATTTTTAGTTTGAGATTGTTGATTAGTATAATTTTGTTGCTGCTGAGCTTGTTCATACATTTTTTGCTGTACTTTATTCATTGCTTTTTGCATTAAAATTGGTGCGAAAATTCTAACTAAAAATTTAAACAAATAATAAAACAACACTATGTAAACTAAGGTTTTAACAAACCCCGTAAATGACGCCATTTCCATATTAATAATATTAAAATTCAAATTTATATATATATGTTGAGATTTAAGCAGTATTGTTTCTTAAAATTATTATAAAAATGTATTTTTGGAACATAAATTAAACACTTATGAAATATTCTAAATTAATTGCTTTATTATTCTTGATGATTTGTCAAGTGCAATTTGCTCAATTTACTGATGAAATTAATTCAAACAGACCTGGAAGATCTATGATGGCTTTTTCTGTAGGTAAAAAAATTATTCAAGCAGAAACAGGACTAACATATGTTTCTGAAAATCATAACAATTTAAATTATACAGCTAAGGGGTTTATTGGTGAGCTTGGTTTAAGATATGGTGTTTGGAAAGAAGAGTTTGAAGCAATATTAGAAGTTCAATATCAAAATGACAAATTCAAATCTTCTTATTTAGATGAAAACAGAAGTGGATTTAAGCAACTTACTCTTGGAGCAAAGTATTTAGTTTATGATCCTTTTAAAAATTACGAAGAAAAACCAAATTTATACAGCTGGAAAGCAAACCATAGTTTTAAATGGAGACAATTATATCCTGCCGTTGCTGTCTACGCTGGTGCGAACTTTAGCTTAGGAGATAATCCTTTCAATTACGCACCTTCAACTGTTGAAGATGCAACTTTTAGTCCAAAAGTAAGTGTAATAGCCCAAAATCATTTTGGAAGTAGATGGGTATTAGTAACCAACATAACTTATGACAAAATAACATCTGACTTTAAAAGTTTAAATTATGTACTTACTTTAACTAGAGGATTTAATGCTGAATGGTCAGGGTTTATTGAAAATCAAGGATATAGTGGCGATTATTATTCTGATGGAATTGTAAGAATTGGAGCTGCTTACTTGTTAGGAAAAGATATGCAAGTAGATGCTTCATTAGGCAAAAACTTTAAAAATACTCCAGAAATATTAACTGTTGGTGTTGGTTTCTCATGGAGGTTTTCAGCAAATTATGAAGAAGTGAAGTTAGAAAAAGATAACGGCAGTAAAATGGACAAGAAAATGAAGAAAAAAGGAGAAAAAGAAGCTAAGAAAAGAAAAGACGCTGTAGATCTAGATGAATAAGATGATTTTAATAAAAGAAGCAATATCTAAAAAAGAGTTAAAAGAATTCATTATGTTTTCTTTTGACTTATACAAAGGGAATCCTTATTGGGTTCCACCAATAATTTCAGAAGAATTAGAAACTTTTGATAAAGAAAAAAACCCAGCTTTTAATAGTGCTGAAGTTCATTTTTATTTAGCATATAAAGACAATAAAATTGTTGGTAAACTTGCTGCAATTGTTAATTGGGATGAAATAAACATACTGAAAAAAAGTAAGGTACGTTTTGGTTGGTTTGATGTAATTGACGACATTGAAGTAACTAAAGCTCTTTTAGAAAAAGTATACGAATTAGGAAATAAACATAGTTTAGAAATGATTGAAGGTCCAATAGGGTTTTCAAATTTAGATAAAGTTGGTATTCTTATAGAGGGGTTTGACCAAATTGGAAATATGATTACTTGGTACAGTATGCCTTATTATAAAAAACATTTTGAGCAACTTGGACTAACCAAAGAAAAAGAATACATAGAAAGTGTATTTCCTTTTTCAAACATTGACCCAAATACATTTCAAAAGGCAAGTGGATTAATTAAACAGCGCTATGGGTTAAAATCTTTAAGTTTTACAAAAACAAAAGATGTTATGCCTTATGTTGACAAAATGTTCGATTTATTCAATGATACATATTCTGTTTTACAATCATTTGTACCTATTAATACTATTCAAAAAGAATATTTTAAAAAAAAATATATTAGTTTTATTAATCCAGAATACATAAAGTTTGTTTTTAACAAGAACGACAACATGATTGCTTTTGCAATTATGATGCCCGGATATGCTCATGCGCTTCAAAAAGCAAAAGGAAAATTATTCCCTTTTGGATTTTATCATTTATTAAAAGCAAAAAATAAATCTAAAGAAGTTCTTTTTTATTTAATCGGCGTAACTCCAGAATATCAAAGCAAAGGAGTTACAGCAATTATTTTTGAAGAATGCTATATTACTTGTAAATTAAAAGGAATTGAAATGTGCATTAGAACTCCTGAACTTGAAGAGAATATCGCTGTACAAAAACTTTGGAAAAATTTTAACCCAACAATTAACAAAAGAAGAAGAACATACAGCAAGAAACTATAAATTATTATTTAAACAGTAAAGATAAATATGACTTTATAGAAAACTTATATTAATTATAAAAACAGAACTATACGCGTATTTTTAATAAAAAAAACTTCTTAAAAATTAAGAAGTTTTTTTTATTAAAAAATTAGACACTAAACATCTTCTACATGAGCCTCAGCTAATTTTTTATAAGTACCATTTATTAGTTTCTCTCTAATTGCCTCAAAAGCTTTTAAAGTAATATCAATATCTTCTAATGTATGAGAAGCAGTAGGAATCATTCTTAGCAAAATAATTCCTTTTGGAATTACTGGATAAACAACTATAGATAAGAAAACACCATAATTTTCTCTTAAATCATTAACCATGACCATAGCTTCTGGAATAGAACCTTCAAGATAAACTGGAGTAACACAAGTATTTGTATCTCCTATATTAAAGCCTTTCTGCTTTAAACCATTTTGTAACGCATTAACGTTTACCCATAATTTATCTTTTAACCCAGGGTTGTCACGCAATAATTGTAAACGTTTTAATGCCCCAACTGTTTGAATCATTGGTAATGATTTAGCAAACATCTGTGAGCGAAGGTTATATTTTAAATAATCAATAATATCTTTATCAGCAGCTAAAAAAGCACCTATACTCGCCATAGATTTAGCAAAAGTTGAAAAGTACACATCAATACCATCTTGACAACCTTGTTCCTCACCTGCTCCAGCACCTGTTTTACCTAATGTCCCAAATCCATGCGCATCATCAACCAATAAACGGAAATTGTACTTTTCTTTCATAGCTACAATTTCTTTTAATTTTCCTTGCTGTCCTCGCATTCCAAAAACACCTTCAGTAATGAATAAAATTCCTCCTCCAGTTTCAGTAGCCATTTTTGTAGCACGTTGAAGGTTTTTTTCCATACTTTCCAGGTCGTTATGCTTGTATGTAAAACGTTTTCCCATGTGTAATCGCACACCATCTATAATACATGCATGAGCATCAACATCATATACAATAATATCATTTTTAGTCACTAATGCATCTATACAAGACATGATACCTTGATAACCAAAATTTAATAAATAAGCAGATTCTTTATTTACAAATGCTGCTAACTCATTTTCTAATTGTTCATGAATTGAAGTATGACCACTCATCATACGAGCACCCATTGGATATGCAGCACCATATTGAGCTGCAGCTTCTGCATCAGTTTTACGAACTTCAGGGTGATTTGCTAAACCTAAATAATCATTTATACTCCAGTTTAATATTTCTTTACCATGAAATTTCATTCTAGGCCCTAATTCTCCTTCTAATTTAGGAAAAACATAGTAACCTTCTGCTTGTGAAGCCCACTTACCAAGAGGACCTTTATTTTGTTGGATTCTTTCAAATAAATCTTTTACCATAATATAGAATATGTTTTAAAAAACTTGGCAAAAATAAGAATAAAAAAGGGTTTTTAATAATTTATTTTTACTTCAAAAAAGTTAATAAATTGAAAATTAAAAATCAACGGATAATTTTATATAAATGAGTTAAATTTTTTATTCTAAAAAATAAAATAAAAAAGCGCTTAATTTAATTAGTTTAATTACATTTGCAGAGAACGACACAGAAATGTGGTTACACGTTCACCATAAAAGTCGATCGCTCCAGATCGGCTTTTGTACTTTTAAAGCATTTCTATTTTTTTTAGAAAAAACTATGTAATTTTGAATATCTAATAAAATTCACATAAATGCAACTCGTTTTCGCTTCAAACAACAAAAATAAAATCCAAGAAATCCAACAACTGCTTCCAAGTTCAATAAAGATATTAAGTCTTGAAGAAATTGGTTGTTTTGAAGACATCCCTGAAACTTCAAACACTATAGAAGGAAATGCAATTTTAAAAGCAAATTATGTTACTGAGAATTTTGGCTATGATTGTTTTGCTGACGACACAGGACTTGAAGTAGAAATTTTAAATGGTGAGCCAGGAGTTTATTCTGCACGTTATGCTGGAGAGCAAAAAAACGCTGAAGACAATATGAATAAACTTTTATTTGAACTTAATGGTAAATCAAACAGAAATGCTCAGTTTAAAACAGTAATTGCTTTAAATTTAAATGGAAGTCAACAAATATTTGAAGGAATTGCTAAAGGTTCAATCACTTCAGAAAAGAAAGGCACAGATGGATTTGGTTATGATCCAATCTTCTTACCTAAAGGTTACACTTCAACTTTTGCTCAACTTTCTTTAAAAGAAAAGTCTAAAATTAGCCACAGAGGCAAAGCAACAAGATCGTTAATTGCTTTTTTAAAATCTAACTAATTGATAATTAATTCATAACGTTTTTTTATTTCAAAGCTGATTATTAGTTTATCTCACTAATAATCAGTACTTTTGCACCCAATTTAAAATTACACATGAATAAATTTGAACAATTAGGATTAAACGAATCGCTACTGCTGGCGATTAAGGATCTAGGATTTGAAAGTCCGTCAGAAGTACAGGAGAAAGCGATTCCCCTATTATTGGAAAAAGACACAGACATTGTAGCGTTAGCGCAGACCGGAACAGGTAAGACTGCAGCGTTTGGTTTTCCAGTTATCCAAAAAATTGATGCAGATAACAGAGACACTCAAGCATTAATTTTATCGCCTACAAGAGAGTTATGTCTTCAAATAACTAACGAAATTAAGTTGTACTCAAAATACATAAAAGGACTTAACACAGTTGCTGTTTATGGTGGAGCAAGTATAACTGAACAAGCAAAGGACATACGTAGAGGAGCACAAATAATTGTGGCTACTCCAGGAAGAATGCAAGATATGATTAACCGTGGAATGGTTAACATTAAAAACATTAACTATTGTATATTAGATGAAGCAGATGAAATGTTAAACATGGGATTCTATGAAGACATTACAGCTATTTTATCTGATACACCTAAAGACAAGAGTACATGGTTATTCTCTGCAACAATGCCTCAAGAGGTAGCAAGAATCGCTAAAGAGTTCATGAATAGTCCACAAGAAATCACTGTTGGACACAAAAATTCAGGTAACGAAAACGTATCGCATGAGTTTTACTTAGTAAGTGCTCGAGACAGATACCCAGCTCTTAAAAGGTTAGCAGATGCAAATCCGGATATTTTCTCAGTTATCTTTTGTAGAACAAAACGTGATACACAAGCTGTTGCTGAAAAATTAATTGAAGATGGCTATAATGCT
>CAZLGK010000026.1:0-1180 GCA_964559365.1 uncultured Flavobacterium sp. | reverse complement strand
AGAGGAAGACAAATTCAAATGCTTGTTGCAACTGATGTTGCTGCACGTGGAATTGATGTTGATGATATTACTCACGTAATTAATTACCAATTACCTGATGAAATAGAAACCTATACACACCGTTCTGGAAGAACAGGTCGTGCTGGAAAATCAGGTACTTCATTAGTAATTATTACAAAAAGTGAATTACGTAAAATTTCTTCTATTGAAAGAATTATTAAAATGAAATTTGAAGAAAAACCAATTCCTTCTGGAATGGAAATTTGTCAAATTCAATTATTTCACTTAGCAAACAGAATAAAAGATGTTGAAATCGATCACGAAATCGATGCTTATTTACCTGCTATTGAAGAAGTTTTAAAAGATTTACCAAAAGACGAATTGATTAAAAGAATGGTTTCAGTTGAATTTAACAGATTCATCTCTTACTACAAAAAATCTAGAGATTTAACTTCTCAAGGTTCAAACGAACGTCGCGAACCAGGTAAAATCCCATCTGATGGTGCTGTTAGATTCTTTATAAACATTGGATCAAGAGATAATTTTGATTGGATGACTCTGAAAGATTATTTAAGAGATACTCTTGAATTAGGTAAAGACGATTTATTTAAAGTAGACGTTAAAGAAGGGTTCTCTTTCTTTAATACTGATGCTGAACATGCTACTAAAGTTATGGAAACATTAAATGCTGTTAATATTGACGGTAGAAAAATTAATGTTGAAATTTCTAACAATGATGGTGGAGGAAATAGCGGAAGAAGAGATCATAACAGAAGAGGTGGCGGAAGAAGCTCTGGCGGTGGAAGAAGAAACGATCGTAATGATAGAGGTGGCGAAAGTAAAGGTTTTAGAGAAAGAAGCCCAAGAGGCGAAAGAAGTTCTAGTTCTCGAAGCGATAGAAGCTCTAGAGACGAAAGGAGTTCATCTACAAGAAGCGAGAGACCAAGAAGAGAGTCTAGTTCAAATAGCGAAAGACCCGCAAGAAGAAGTTCTTCTAACGATTCTAGCGGAGGTTTCTTTGAAAAAGCTAAAAGATCTAGAAGAAGTTAGTCGATTTTCGTTAATTTTCTGATAAATATTTAAGAAACTATAAAATATCTCCAATTGATTTGTATTTTTGAATCAATAATTAAAAGATGAGATATTTTATAGTTTTTTTATTTTCATTATTTACTGTTTG
>CAZLGK010000025.1:8392-21251 GCA_964559365.1 uncultured Flavobacterium sp. | reverse complement strand
CTGCTGATGCTTTTGAACCAGCAACTAATTTTAACGAAGAAGAACACGACGATTTGCCGTTTTAGTATTATGAAAAAGCTGTCTAATAAAGACAGCTTTTTTTATTTCAAACGTGGAGCACCCAATGCTAGGTACAAATTGATTCGCTCGACTCTATCTTGAAGTTGTAAATCAATACTATTGATTTCAGTTTTTAGTTTGTTTCTTTCCTTTTGTAGAAGTTCAAAATTATTATTACTTCCAATTTCGATTTGTTTTTTGGTTAATTTTATGTTGTCCTCCAAAACAGCAATGATTTCTTGGTTATATACTTGTTGTCTGTCAATTGAAGCTAAATTTGCAATTGAACCTTCAACTTCGTTAAGTGCATTTAGAACGGTTTGTGCATATTCTTCAATAGATATTTTTTGTTGAGAGTTTACAATTTCTACATTTTTTTTAAGTTTCCCACCGTTAAAAATTGGTGATGCTAAATTTCCACCAATATTAATAAGCGGGTTTGAAAACAATCCGTTTATTGCAGAAACATTGGTATTGGCTACGCCAATATTTGTTTTTAAACTTAAGGACGGTAAGCGAGCTGACTTTGCTTCCTGTAATTCATAAAATTGGGATTCAATTTGATAGTGACGTGCTAAAATATCTGGACGATTTTCTAGCAAAGGCAACGGAATTGAGTCAGGAATTTTGGTTGTTAATGGGTTTAATTCATTATTTAAATTAATTGTTGCTTCTGGATAGCGGCCTAATAAAAGTTCTAATGAACGTCTTGATTGTGCATTACTATTCTTTACTTTTTCTAAATAATTAGTAATTGTAAGTATTTCGGCTTTAATATTAGAAATGTCCATAGCATTTGCCATACCGACATTTAATCTTAGTTGGTATAATTTTTCTAATTCTTTGGTAATTTCAAGATATTTTTCAATTTTATCTTGCTGTTTTTTGCCTGCAATATTTAAAAAGTAAGATTTTGCAATGGTTCCTGCTATTGTTTGTTGTAGTTTGTCATTTTTATAAGTTGCAGAAAAATAATCACTAACACTACCCATTTTATTAGCTTTATTTTTGCCCCATAAATCTAACTCCCAATTGGCCTGTAAGGTTAAATTTTGTATTTGAGTTCCACTAACTATATTGTTTGAAGATCCCGAAATAGCATTTATACTAGGATACAAGTTGCTTCCAGCAATATCCATAGCTAATTCAATTTGATTTAGTTTTTCTTGAGCAATTAATATGTTTGAATTATATTTAGATCCTTCATTAATTAATTGTTGTAATTCATTACTGTGAATTTCTTCAATCCAATCTAGTGAGAAATTTTCGCTTATCAAATTATTAGAAAGAATCCAGTTTTCAGGTATTAAAACATTTTCTGAAAGTTTACTACTTTTCTTTAGTTCAGAAATATTTTCTTTACTAGCATCTTTATACATTAAACAAGACTGAAGTAGCAAAGCCAAACTGAAATATATAATATTTTTATGAACCATATTAATGTAATTTTGGAATAATATAATTTAGTTTGCTATTCATTCGAATCATTACCTTTCTAACTAAATGAAGAGGTTTGATATGTTCTGAATATATAATAGCACTTCCTCTTGCACCAACAGTTAAGGGAGTTTTTTCCTTAATTATAAAATTAGCAATTAATTTGCTTTCTAACTCAGGATAAGCTTTTGCAGTATTTGGTAATCCAGCAGTTGTACCCATCATACCAGATGCATTATTCATAATACCCTGGCTTGTGGCGTCAATTACATATTCTAATTTAGCTTTAACAATTTTTCCAGGCTCAGTGCGCAAAGCAATTTCAACTTCATCTCCTGGTTTTACACTTTGCAATTCGTTTTGAGCAAAAAGCCCCACAACAGATTGTTGTTTTTGAATCAATACAAATGCTGACCTAAATGCTGAAATTATAGCACCTTCATTAATTTGTACATTAGGAATTACACCATCTGTAGGAGCTAAAATAGCCGTTTGAGATAAATTCCATTTAGCTTGCTCTAATTTAGCCTTCAATTCAGAAACAGATGCATTTTCTCCATCATAATCAGCACTTACTCTTGTTTGTAGTGATTGTAGTTGCGATTGAGAAGCACTAATTTTTTGTCTTAAATCGTTTGCATTTGTTAGAGCTTGTTCTAAATCAAATTTGTTAGCAGCGCCTGCATTAACTAATTCTTGAAATTGAACAACCCTTTTATTAGCTAATGTTAATTGATTCTGTAAACTAGCAATATTGCTTTTTGCGGAAGCAATATCACTATCATAAGAGGCTACTGTAGCGTTCAAATTGCTTAGTTTGGCCTCAATAGATTTGATTTCTTGTAAAAAAGGTTCTTGGTCAATCATAAAAAGTGTGTCTCCCTTTTTAACTTCTTGATTCGTCTTTACATATATTTTTTTAATTTTACCCATAACTTGCGATGTTATATCGACGCTTTTATTAAAAACACGAACATCAGAAGTTATTGGGCAATAATAATTTAAGCTCAGAATAAGTGCAATAGTTCCAAAAACAGGAATGGTATATACAACAACTTGTGTTTTGAAATTCCATGGAATAAGCTTGAATTTTTTAATTAATAACCAACAAATTCCTGCGTAAATAGCTATGATTAGTTCTAACATATGTTTATTTTTATTATGTTATTTCTTTATTTTCAATAATTTCTTCAGCAATATCAGTATCTTTTAATGAATTGTCATTTGCTTCTTCATTAGTATTTACTGTTTGTTTTTGATTAGGATACTTATAAGTTGCCCAAACCATGGCAATTGGCCATAAAATACCACCAAAAAACAATGAGAGTAAGCATAATGATTTTATGGCTTGTAATTGAGGGTGATTGTTTTTTTTGGCAATAATTTCTGGATAAATATGCGCCTTCCAAAATAGATAAATACCCGCTATCGGCAATATTATAAGAACTACCCATGACATGAAATCAGCCATAGAATCTTCAAAGCCTCCATTTGAAGCCATAGAAAAATGAGAGGAAAATAGAAAAAGTAAAATAGAAATTTTTTTCATTGTTTTTATTTTTTTCAAATATAAAACATTTTTATTTATACCTTTAAAAAATGTATTTCCTAACCAAAGAACTTTATTTTCCACCTGTAGAAGAAACTTCTCCTGAAGGCATTTTAGCTGTAGGCGGGGATTTGTCTCCAGAACGTTTAATGTTAGCTTATAAAAGCGGAATTTTCCCTTGGTTTGAAGATGACGAGCCTATTTTATGGTGGTCGCCAGAAGAACGCATGGTGCTTTTTTTTGATGATTTGAAAATTTCAAAAAGTATGCGAAATATTTTGAAAAAAGATGAATTTAATGTGACTTTTAACAAAGATTTCAAAGCAGTAATTACCAATTGTCAAAGCATTAAAAGATCAGGTCAAAACGGAACGTGGATTACTAATGATATGATTAATGCTTATTGCAAATTACACGAACTAGGTTTTGCTAAATCTGTTGAAGTATGGAAAAACAATGAGCTTGTAGGCGGTTTGTATGGTATTGATTTAGGCGATGTTTTTTGCGGGGAAAGTATGTTTTCAAAGATTTCAAATGCTAGTAAAGTTGCTTTTATAACCTTAGCTCAAAAATTAGAAAAGGCAGATTATAAATTAATAGATTGCCAAGTACATAACAGTCATTTAGAAAGTTTAGGTTGTGTAGAAATTGAACGTGAAGAGTTTATGGCAATTTTGAAGTTTTAAATAATTTAAAACTTCTTCAAACTTCTAATATACAATTCTTCTACTTTTGTTCTCGCCCAATCTGTTTTTCGTAAAAACGTTAAACTCGATTTTACAGACGGATTTTCTTTAAAACATTTTATGTTTATTAACTCTCCTAAAGTGTCAAAGCCGTAAAATTCTACCAATTGTTCTACAATAGTTTTTAATGATTTTCCGTGTAATGGATCGTTATTCATTTTAATTATTTTTTTCGGGTGAAACAATCCACAACATGGTCATTTACCATTCCTGTGGCTTGCATGTGAGCATAAACTACTGTTGAACCAACAAATTTGAAACCACGTTTTTTCAAATCTTTACTCAACGTATCTGAAAGTGGAGTAGTTGCAGGAACGTCTTTTAAAGTTTGAGGTTTATTGTCAATTGGTTTTCCATCAACAAAAGCCCAAATGTATTTTGAAAAACTTCCAAATTCTTCCTGAATTTTTATAAATGCTTGTGCATTGCTTACTGCAGATTTTATTTTCAACTGATTTCTAATAATTCCGGTGTCTTCAATTAAAATTTGAAGTTTCTTATCGTTATAAGCAGCTACTTTTTTTACATCAAATTGATCAAAAGCTTTTCTAAAACTCTCTCTTTTTTTAAGAATAGTATGCCAACTTAGACCTGCTTGAAATGTTTCTAAAATTAGAAATTCAAATAAAGTTGCGTCATCATAAACTGGTTTACCCCATTCGTTATCATGATAATTTCTATATAAATCATCTTTTTCGCACCAAGCACATCTTATATTTATTTCTGTCTTAGTATTCTTCATACTCTTCTACATATTCTAGGGCATCACTTAGTTTACCGTGTGTTACTCTTATGTGTTTTCGATTTAAAGATTCGTCAATTTTCTTTTTAATAATTGCTTCAATTTCATTTTCTTCTAGATAACTCTCTTCGCCTAATACTTCATAAGCATTTTTAATTAAGTTGTCATTATTTGTAACAAATGCAATTCCTGAAATTTTTTCTTTTTTGTAGTTATAAGAATCTTTATCAATTGATGTTTTTTTGAAAAAGATGTATTTAATATCAGTGTTGTTAAATCTTATTTTTTTTGTTAAATAAATTGATAGGGAGTCTTTTTTAGGGTCAATATTTTCGAAATATATTATTGCTGATTTAGCAATATCTTCACTACTGAAAATATTAATTAATTCTTTTTGCTTTGTATAATTAAGCATTTGAATTC
The DNA here is from genome assembly GCA_964559365.1 of uncultured Flavobacterium sp. Classification (GTDB taxonomy): domain Bacteria; phylum Bacteroidota; class Bacteroidia; order Flavobacteriales; family Flavobacteriaceae; genus Flavobacterium. Next base: position 16,294 of record CAZLGK010000025.1, on the reverse strand, counting down.
CTCTAAATTTAATTTTAGGATTTGATAATAATTTTGAAGCTAACCAATTGTCAATTCGTTTGTCGTTTCTTAACTGAAGACTTGCAATTGCTAAATCTATTTCGTCTATTTCTAATTTTATTGCTTTATTGAATAATTCTGCAATTGCCTTTTCATTTCTGAAAGAATACAATATATTTAAGTATCCTTCTAGGTCTTGAGTTGGCGCATAGTCATTAAATGAATTTTCATCTTTGTCTTTAATGAGTTGTTTGTTTTTCCAACTAGTAAGTCTTTTGGTTTCTAATTTAGCATTTGTTAAAAGCATTTTTTTAAATGACTTTATTTTTTTAGAATTAACATATTCTCCAATAATCAGTTGATTAGTTAATTCAATAATTGGGTTATGATACTCTTGAATGCTGTAGAATTGAAAAATATCTGGAAATAAAACTTGACTGTTCTCTAAATCACCTTCAAAATAATTAAACAAACCTTTTATTTCATAACTGTTATCTGAAATGGGTAAGTCGTATTCTAAAAGAGATAATATTTTTTTATAGGCTTCTTTACTTTTTTGAAACGTTAGTGCTCTTAAAACTGATAATTGTAATACTGTATTTACATTTGGTTTTTTATATACACTTTCTAAAAAAGGAATTACTTTAGGAGACTTTACTCTCCCTAATTTTTCATATAAGTCGCCTAAAATTTCAGTTTCATCATTGTTAAACTTAAAATTAGAAAGAAAATATTGAAATTTTTGTAAATCTTGTTCTTTTAACGATAAATAATGGATGGATTTTAAAGCTGAGAATCTAATACTATCATATGGACTCATTGCGTCATTCATGAAAATTTCAAGCTTGTTTTCAAAGACACTATTTTTATATACAGTGTCTAAGAGTGTAAATGAATTAAATGTTTTTTCAATAAATGCATTATCATTTTTGTAAATATTACTTACTAACGTTTTTAAAACATAAAAAGTTCCATCTCTAAAAACAGCTTTGTATTTAATTGCTTGTTTTGAGTTTTCTTTTGAAACCAAAGCATTATAAGTGCTTATATTTGTTTTAGAATCTGTTTCTATATTTTCGGATACTATTTTTAATTTAGGTTCGTTTTTTTTATTTCTAAAAACAATATCTTCCCATCTCGATATTCCAAAGTTTGTTTGGTTATAGTTATTATTTTCAATTGCATCTATAATTGATAAATGTTCAGAATCTTCTACTTCATTGTCTGCGGAAAATTTTCTTGTTATTATTTTTTTATAGTTTGCCCAAATAGAATCTATACTTACTTCACTTTCGTACTTATGATATTGGCTGTAATTAAGTTCAATCAAGTCTCCAGTTGATGATAAAAATTCATAATTTTTATAGTTTGATGTAAAATAATTTTTCTTTTTAGAAGATGTGTTGTATTTTTTTTCAGTTATAAAATCTAGGTGTTCATTCTGTTTTTTTGGGATTTCAATTTTAAAGTGTGCTACATCATCAATGAAAGTTCTATACTCTTCTTTGTTTAAAGTTGGTTTAAACTTAAAAGATTCGAAAAATTTATCTGAATTTTCTTTACTTGCATTTACAATTCCTAGTAAATAATATTTATTTCCATTCATTAATGTTCTTAATTCTGTATTCTTTTTCCCAATTTTTGATTTAGAAGAGAAATAAAATTTTTCATTATTAAAAAATGTATTAGTTGAATCTAAATTATGTTGATTATAAAATTCATACTGAATTCGTTTTAGTTCAAATTTTGAGTCTTCTAAATTATAATTGTCCTGCAGTGTTTTTTCGATTAAAATATAATGCGCGTCCTCTTTGTTGTCATATGCAATTATTTTCATGTCCTCGTTGCCTTTTAAATTGGCTTTGTTTCCTGAAAAGCTATAATAAGAAGGCACTTGGACTTGATAGTTTCCTTTTAAAGGATTAATTATATCCCACGACTCTTCATTCTCTTTTAAATTGATTTGTCCGAAGATTTCATCTTCAAAATTCCTTACATATTCACCTTCACCTCCCATCATTATAGAAATAATTTCTATAGGAGTTATATAGTATCTATAATGTTGTGCGTTCCCTGTTTTAGTTTTGTTTTTTATGTCAAAAACTAAGTAGTTTTTTTCTGAATATGTTTTTTTTGATATAATTTCTCCCGGAATATTTTCATAAAATAAACTGTCTATTGTTTTAGGGTTAAAGGTCTTATTGTTTTTGTCTAAAAAGTCATTTAAATAAGTTCTTTTGAGATTTATATACCCTCCATTAGCTAAATCTGGTGATTCAATATTTTCTCCTGATTCTAAAACAACATCAAAAACTGGAAATGTAACCATTCCATCTGCTGTTGTTTTTAATTTTGTTTCAGGTTTAATGAAATTATCTTCTATTTTCTTTTTTAATAATTTTCCTTTATCTGTGTAATTGTCATAAATAGGAGAAACTTTATATCCTTTTTCTCTTAACATTTCAATTACTCCTTTTTTTCCTGGTAAATGAGCAGCCCCAATTGCACTAAAAAGACTGCCTTCCTTCATGTTGATTATCATATTATTTACCATTTCAATATTTCTATCAAATAAAAGTGCTTTTAAGTAGTTTTTTGGTGAAGCTAAAATAGTTAGAGAGTCAATCATGTCTAGATCTTTGTCCCTATAAAAATCAACTAAAGCTTCATTGTATGGTTTGTTTTTTAATATTTTTAATATAGCCTGATAATTTTTCTCTACTTCAGAATTATCCATTTCAGCTTCAGCTTTCATGATGTTAATTGTAGAGGATTTAACATCTTCAAGACCAATGGTTTTTTTGTTATATTTTCGTCCAGTTCTATAAATAAACATATCTAAATATGTTTCTTCCTGATACTCTTTATTCATTTCATTGGTACGAGATAAAAGACCAATTAAATTATAGTTAGTACTTTGAAATAATGACTGTAATTCTTCTTTTTCTATTTGATTAAGATAAAAATTAGTGTAAAATGCATTGTTTTTTGCGTATTTACTATAAAAACTGAATAAGTCAAATAATTCTGTCCAAGTTCTTGGTTCGCTTTCATTTGCAATAATATCTGCTTCTAATAAATGTGTGTAAAATGCATCTGATAAATGGTAAGAAACCTTATCGCTTACATGCATTGTTCCATATATATAGGACTTTTTTTGTAAGCCATTTCCACTTACTTCCCATAATAAACTTTGATATTTTTTTTCTTGTGCAAATGATGAGAAGAATAATAGGCTAAATAAAAATAAGATTTTTTTCAAGAATTAAATAATTAGAATTGTTATTATCAAATATACAATTTGTTTTATCTCTTTTAAAAAAATAAGCCTTAATTCTTTTTTTAGAATTAAGGCTTATTTTTTTATGAATTTATAGGTGAATTATCCTAAAGCAACTCTTTTAAATCCTGTAACAGATAAAGTTGCATCAACAGATTTTACATAGTTTGCAACACTCATAGAACCATCTTTAATATAGTCTTGGTTTACTAATGTATTGTCTTTGTAAAAACGTTGGATTTTTCCTTTAGAGATATTATCTAACATTGCTTCTGGTTTTCCTTCAGCTCTTAATTGCTCTTTCGCAATTTCGATTTCTTTTTCAATGATTGCAGCATCAACTCCGTCCTCGTTTAGAGCGATAGGGTTCATTGCAGCAGCTTGCATTGCAACATTTTTTGCAGCCTCGTCAGCTCCTTCAACGTTTGCCGATAGTGATACTAAAGTTGCAATTTTTCCAGCGTGGATATAAGAACCTACAAAAGCACCTTCTAAACGTTCAAAAGCACCAATTTCGATTTTTTCACCAATTACACCAGTTTGCTCAATTAATTTTTCTGCAACTGTAATTCCATTAAAATCAGAAGCTAATAATTCTTCTTTAGTAGAGAATTTTAATGCTTGATTAGCTAATTCAGTAGCTAATTTAACAAAAGAATCATTTTTACCTACGAAGTCAGTTTCACAATTTAATGTAATTGCAACACCAGCAGTATTATCTGCATTTATAACAGCGATTGCAGCTCCTTCAGTAGACTCTCTATCTGAACGATTTGCAGCTACTTTTTGACCTTTTTTACGTAGGTTTTCGATAGCTAAATCAAAATCACCATTAGCTTCAACTAATGCTTTTTTGCAATCCATCATACCAGCACCTGTAGCTGTTCTTAATTTATTTACGTCTGCAGCAGTAATATTTGCCATAACTTTTATTTTTTTTTAAATTAAAAAATTCCAAAAAGCAAATTCCATTTTATTTTAAAATAATCTAAAATTGATGATGGAATTTGCTTTTGGAATTAATAAATATTTATTCTTTTGTTTCAGCAGCTTCTTGTTTAGGAGCTTCTTCTTTTTTAGGAGCTTCTTGCTCATCTTTTTCAGCTTTTCTATCAGAAAGACCTTCAACGATTGCACCACTTACTAAAGAAAGAATTTTATCGATTGATTTAGAAGCATCATCATTTGATGGAATAACAAAGTCAATCGGACGTGGATCCGAGTTTGTATCAACCATTGCAAAAACTGGAATGTTTAATTTTTGAGCTTCTTTAATTGCGATGTGTTCAGCTTTAACATCTACTACAAATAATGCAGCAGGAAGTCTTGACATATCTGCGATTGAACCTAAGTTCTTTTCTAATTTAGCACGTAAACGATCTACTTGTAAACGCTCTTTTTTAGATAAAGTTAAGAATGTACCGTCTTTTTTCATTCTATCAATTGAAGCCATTTTTTTAACAGCTTTTCTAATAGTAACAAAGTTAGTTAACATTCCACCTGGCCATCTTTCAGTGATGTAAGGCATGTTACAAGCAGCAGCTTTTTCAGCTACGATATCTTTAGCTTGTTTTTTGGTAGCAACGAAAAGTACTTTTCTACCAGATGCAGCAATTTTTTTCAAAGCTTCGTTAGCTTCTTCAATTTTTGCTGCAGTTTTATATAAATTAATGATATGGATGCCATTACGCTCCATATAAATGTAAGGAGCCATGTTTGGGTCCCATTTACGAGTCATGTGTCCGAAATGTACGCCAGCCTCTAATAAGTCTTTAACTTCTATGTTGTTTGCCATTTTGTAATAGTTTACGTTCCGTTGATTAGCAATTTTCAAGTAGTTACTTGCGTTAGTCTTGAAAATTTAGATGCTAAACTAATTCCCTTTATAATTGAAGGAATATCGACAACTGTGTTTTTAAATTCAATTTTGTTTGTAAAAATATGTCTGAAAAACAATTCAAACCAATTCGAAATATTAACGTTTCGAGAATTGGAATTTTTTTCTTGCTTTCTTTTGTCCAAATTTCTTACGTTCAACCATTCTTGGATCTCTTGTTAATAATCCTTCTGGTTTTAATACAGATCTGTTTTCAGTATCAACTTCACACATAGCGCGTGCAATTGCCATTCTTACAGCTTCAGCTTGTCCTGTTGAACCTCCTCCGTAAACATTTACTTTAACGTCAAAATTTTCTGCATTTTCAGTCATAGCTAAAGGTTGCATTACTTTGTACTGTAAAGTAGCTGTTGGAAAGTAAGTTGTAAATTCTTTTTTGTTTACTGTGATTTTTCCTGTTCCTTCTGAAACATAAACACGAGCAACTGCGGTTTTTCTTCTACCGATTTTGTGAATAACTCCCATTACTTAAGATCGTTTAGGTTAACGGTTTTAGGTTTTTGAGCTTCATGTTTGTGCTCAGTACCTACGTATACATTTAAATTACGGAATAATTCAGCACCTATTTTGTTTTTAGGCAACATTCCTTTTACAGCTTTCTCTACTAAGATTGCAGGGTTTTTCTCTTGCAATACTTTAGCAGTTAAACTTCTTTGTCCTCCTGGATAACCTGTGTGGCGGATATAAGTTTTATCCGCTAATTTGTTACCTGTAAGGTTGATTTTTTCTGCATTGATAACGATTACGTTATCTCCACAGTCCACGTGTGGTGTAAAACTTGGTTTGTATTTACCTCTTAAAAGCATTGCTACTTTTGAAGCAAAACGACCTAAGTTATGACCTTCAGCGTCAACAACAATCCATTCTTTTTGAACGGTTGCTTTGTTTGCCGACACAGTCTTGTAGCTTAATGTGTTCACAATTATTTATTTAAATTAAACATTCCATTCCCAATTAAGGGAGTGCAAAAGTACAATTAATTATTAGATATACAAATACCAATAGTAATAATTTATACATCAGTCTTTTTGTCTAAACCGTCTATTCTTTTATAAAAATGAACTTTTGTCCGCCCTGTTTTAGAATAAATGAATTTTCTCCAAACTCAATTTCAATTCCAGCAGCTTGAAAAATAAAAGTTTTTTCGTCTTTTTGAGTTAGTGGAAAAGAACTTTGGCCTGTCGCTTGTGCTAATAATTCTCCATCTTTTTCAAAAACTGTAATTTTTAATGGGATATCTTTAGAAGAATATATACCTGATATTTCTTTTATGGTCTCTGGATTGATTTTTTCAAAACTTGGGAAAGGAAAGGGTATTTTGTAATATATACTTAAAATCCCTATCATGATGTCGTTTCTATTAAAGTTATCACCATTTACCACTAATGATATTCCAACTTTTTCTGTAGGATAATAGCCTACTACAGAGCGAAAGCTTTCTATTCCGCCTGTATGGCCGTAAAATTTTCTTTCTCCAAAAGGCATTTGCATTAAAGCTTTTCCATAACCGTTTTTTAGTTCTTTCATGTTTTCTAATGAACTTTTTTTAACTAGTTTTCCTTCAAAAAGCTCAAATAAAAATGCAGTCAAATCATTAGGTGTTGAAATTATTGATCCTGCAGCAAAAGCAATGTCATTTTTCCATTCTTCAGTTTTTTTCCATTTGGAACCATTAAATAAATAAGAATAACTTTCGTGTTTTGAAATATTTACTTGCTCACTTGGATAATAAGTGTTTTTTAAACCAATTTTTTTAACAATTCTGCTTTCTAGATTTTCTGCAAAAGATTTTTTTGTAATGTTTTCAATTATTAGTCCTAGTAAATAATAATTTGAGTTGCTATATTCAAATTTTGTATTGGGTTCGGCAATTGATTCGTAATTCAAGATTTTATTTAAAATAGTTTGCTTTAAATTAGGAGTGTCTATTTCTTCTTGTGAAAGTGAATCTTGATTGATGTAATCTTTTATCCCTGATCTATTATGAAGTAAATCTCCAATTGAAATTTTATCTGCGTTTTCAATTTTCGGAAAATATTTAGAAAGCTTTGTTTCTAAACGTAACTTTTTTTCTTCAATTAATTGCATTGTAATTACAGCTGTGAAAATTTTAGAAATAGAGCCGACTTTGTATTTTGTTTCATTGTCTGCTTTTACTTTTTGATCAGCATCTGCAAAACCATATCCTTTTGAAAAGACTACTTTGTCTCCTTCACGAATAGAAAGTGATCCCATGAACTTATCGTTATTATTTAGATAATTCAATAAACTATCAATTTTATGGTAACGATTTTGCGCAACTAAACCAGTTGAAAATGCTAAAACAAATAATAAAAGTATTTTTTTCATGATTTTTTATTTTCTCAATTAGACCAATTAAAAGTTAAAATGTTACAGATTAATGTGCTTGAAGCCAATCTTTTCCAAACCCTAAGTCTACAATTAATGGAACATCTAACTTGAATGCATTTTCCATTTCTTCTTTAATCATAGGTTGAATTTTTTCTAATTCAGAATTATGTACATCAAAAACAAGTTCATCATGTACTTGTAATAACATTTTTGATTGCCATTTTTCTTTTTCTAAGCGTTTATGAATATTAATCATTGCAATTTTAATAATATCGGCAGCGCTTCCTTGAATAGGTGCGTTAACAGCATTTCGTTCGGCTCCGCCACGAACCATTGCGTTAGCTGAATTAATGTCTTTTAAATAACGACGTCT
>CAZLGK010000025.1:0-8292 GCA_964559365.1 uncultured Flavobacterium sp. | reverse complement strand
GCTTTAATCATGTTTTCTTCTCCCGATAAAGCAGCGATAATACGTAATTCAATTTGTGAATAATCGGCAGCAAGTAAAGTATAATTTTCATCACGAGCGATAAAAGCTTTACGAATTTGTCTTCCTCTTTCAGTACGAATTGGAATGTTTTGTAAGTTGGGGTTGTTTGAACTCAAACGTCCTGTTGCAGCAACCGTTTGCATATAATCCGTATGAACTCTTCCTGTTTTTTCATTCACTTGGTTTGGCAATGCATCTACATAGGTGTTTTGTAGTTTTACCAATTGGCGCCATTCTAGGATAAAACGAACAATTTCATTGTCTTTAGCCAAATAACTTAAAATTTCTTCACCTGTAGCATATTGACCAGTCTTTGTTTTCTTTTGCTTTGGTCCGCCAATTTTAAGTTTGTCAAAAAGAATGTCTCCTAATTGTTTTGGAGAAGCTAAGTTGAATGTTTCGCCTGCAATTTCAAATATTTTAGCTTGAAAGGTATCAATTTCAACTTGCATTTCTTTTGACATAGCATTTAAAAAATCAACATCTAAACGAATGCCTTCGCGTTCCATTGCAGCTAGAACTTCAACTAAAGGGATTTCGATTTCGTCAAATAACTTTTTAGTTCCTACTTTTTCTAAAATAGGCTGGAAATGCTCTTTTAATTGAAACGTTATATCTGCATCTTCGACTGCATATTCTTTGACTTCCTCTAAAGGAACATCTTTCATTGATTTCTGGTTTTTTCCTTTTTTTCCAATTAATTCCTCAATGCTTTTTGGACTGTATTTTAAATAAGTTTCACTTAAAATATCCATATTATGACGCATGTCTGGATTAATTAAATAATGTGCAATCATGGTGTCGAATAATTTTCCTTTTACAGAAACGCCATAGTTTGCTAATATTTTTAAATCGTATTTTAAGTTTTGACCAATTTTTTCAATGTTTTCGTTTTCAAAGAAAGGCTTTAGTTTTTCAATAAGAATTAAAGCTTCTTCTTGATTTTCGGGAAACGGAACGTAAAATCCTTTTCCTTTTTCATATGAAAATGCAATTCCAACTAATTCTGCGTTTAGAGCATCTAAACCTGTAGTTTCGGTATCAAAACAAACTGTATATTGTTTTTCTAGATTTTGAAGCAATAGTTTTAATGCTAAATCTCCTTGAACAATTTGATAAAAATGCTCGGTATTTTCTAGAGTTGAATAATAAGAACTTTCAGAAGTATTTGAAGTGTCTTCATCTGTGAAGCCAAATAAGTCAAATTGTTCTTCGTTTTTAGGAGCTGATTTTTTTGAAGGTTTTGCAGTTTCTTCAACTGAACTATTTCCGTTTGTAATTATTTCGTCATAATCGCTACCATCTTTAAATAATTTATCAAACTGTTCCTGCATTCTTCTGAACTCTAATTCATGAAAAAGTGCTTCTGTTTTTTCGACATCAGGTTTAGATAGCTCATAGTCTTTTTCGTCAAACTGAACTGGACAATCTAATAATATTGTAGCAAGAGTTTTTGATAAAATTCCTTTCTCTCGGTTGGCTTCAATGTTTTCTTTCATTTTTCCTTTCAGCTCGTGTGTGTTTGCTAAAAGGTTTTCCATAGAGCCATATTGTGCTAAAAATTTCTTTGCTGTTTTTTCTCCAACACCAGGTAATCCTGGAATGTTATCAGCAGAATCTCCCATCATTCCCAGGAAATCAATTACTTGTAAAGGATCTGTAATTTCAAATTTTTCTAAAACTTCAGGAACTCCCCAAATTTCAATTCCATTACCCATACGAGCAGGTTTGTACATGAAAATATTTTCAGAAACTAGTTGGGCAAAATCCTTATCTGGTGTTACCATGAAAACCTGATAGTTTTCTTTTTCCGCTTGTTTAGCAATTGTTCCTATTAAGTCATCTGCCTCATAGCCGGCAACTTCTATAATTGGAATATGCATAGCTCTTAATAGTTCTTGTATGTATGGAACAGCAATTTTTATAGCTTCTGGAGTAGCATCTCTATTGGCTTTATATTCTGGAAACATTTCGTTTCTAATGTCACTTCCTCCTTTGTCAAATGCTACAGCTAAATGATCTGGTTTTTCTCTTTTAATCACATCCATTAATGAGTTCATGAAACCCATAATGGCGGATGTATCCATTCCTTTGGAATTAATTCTTGGGTTTTTGATGAATGCATAATAGCCTCTAAAAATTAAAGCGTAAGCGTCAAGAAGGAATAATCGTTTTTGTGACATGAATCTTAATTTTATATAAAACGTAAAAATACAATTCTTGTTTAAAAATACTTTGTTAAAATTGAATTAATATATAGTGTTATTTTTCAAGGAGTTGTTTACTTTGCAAAAAAATATAAGATATGCTCCGCGGTTTAATACCACTTCTATTAATATTAATTATCGAAATTTATTCGTTTCAAGCTGTTAAAACAATTGTAAAGTCAAAATGGATAATAGGGATTTATGTTCTCGTTTCTCTTTTTGTCATTGCTTATATTGCTTATTTCATGTTCACTCACGATAGAGGAAGTGGTCAAAATAAGCAATCCTTGTTTACAATAGGACTTCTATTAATTACTATTTTGCCAAAAGTAGTTTTGACAATTATTCTTTTTGGTGAAGATGTTTTTCGTTTTTTCGAAGGAATTGTCGTTCATTTTATGGGAGATAATGATGGAGGTAAATTTTTGCCAGCCAGAAGAAAATTTGTTAGTCAAGTTGCGCTTGGAATAGCTGCAATTCCATTTGCTTCATTATTGTATGGAATGACCGTTGGTAAATATAACTTTAAGGTAATTAAACAGACTTTATTTTTCCCCGATTTACCAGATGATTTTGACGGAACTACAATAACACACATTTCAGATATTCATAGTGGAAGTTTTGATAATCCTGAAAAAATTCAATATGCAATAGATTTGATTAATGAACAAAATTCTGATTTAGTTTTGTTTACAGGAGATATTGTAAATACCCATGCAAAAGAAATGCATCCTTGGGTTAATACTTTTAAAGGTATTCATCAACCTAAATTGGGTAAATATTCTGTATTAGGAAATCATGATTATGGGGAATATTTTAAATGGGATTCTGATTCTGAGAAAGAAGATAATTTCAATGCTATAAAAGATTTACATCGTCAAATAGATTTTAAATTATTGTTGAATGAAAATTTAAAAATTAAAAAAGGGAATTCTGAAGTTGCAATTGTAGGAGTTGAAAACTGGGGAAAACACTTCAAAAAAGTTGGTGACTTAACAAAAGCATCTGAAGGATTAACGAAAGAAGATTTTAAAATATTGTTGAGTCATGATCCAAGTCACTGGGATGCTGAAGTACAGCATGATGATAATCATTATCAGTTAACATTGTCAGGTCATACTCACGGTTTGCAATTTGGAATTGAAATTCCGGGTTGGTTAAAATGGAGTCCAGTTCAATATGTATATAGACAATGGGCTGGCTTGTATGAAAATGCAGAAAGATATATTTATGTGAATCGTGGTTTTGGCTTTCATGCATATCCTGGTAGGGTGGGAATTATGCCTGAAATTACGGTGTTAGAACTAAAAAAATCTAAAAAAACAGTATAATTCATTAAAAATAGTACATTTGTATATTGTTTTAGTGTTAAACTATATTTTTTAACCAATTTAAACGTTAGTTTATGTCAAAATTTGGAGAACTAATAGATGCGCAAGTTCCTGTTTTAATCGACTTTTTTACAGAGTGGAATGAGCCTTCAGTTGCAATGAACGAAGTAATGCGTCATGTAGCGGCTGCTCTTGGTGACAAGGCAAGAGTAATTAAAATAGATGTTGATAAAAATAGAGAATTAGCCGAAGCTTTAAGAATTAAAGGTTTACCTACTTTAATGATCTATAAAGAAGGTCAAATGATTTGGAGGCAAAGTGGAGAGTTAGACGCAAATACTTTAATTTCTTTAGTGCAAGAACAGGCTTAATCTATTTTATCAAATTCAAATCCTTTTTCTTTTAATTGTTTTATTAACTTAGGTAATACAAATTGTAAGTTTCTGTTAGCTTTTATGCTGTCGTGGAACACAATTACACTTCCACTTGAAACATTCTTTATGGTGCTTTGTAAGCATTTTTCCGCACTTAAAGAATTGTCAAAATCATAACTAAGTACATCCCACATAATTATTTTGTAGCCTAGCTTTTGTAATTCTTTGGCTTGTTTGTTTTTAATTTTTCCAAAAGGTGGGCGAAATAGTTTTGATTGAAGTTTACTTATTGTTGTTTTTTTAATGATTGAATTACATAATTCAACATTTTCAAGATATTTTTTTGTTGATGTTTTCCAGCCTTTTAAGTGATTGAGTGTGTGATTTCCAATAGCATGTTCATTGGTAATTATTTGTTTAAATATTTCTGGATGTTTTTGAATGTTTTCGCCAATACAGAAGAAAGTTGCTTTTATGTTTTCTGTTTTAAGAAGTTCTAAAACCCATTCGGTTATTTCAGGAATGGGTCCGTCATCAAAAGTTAAATAGATTTTTTTTTCATTATTTGGTATTTCCCAAATGTATTCTGGAAAAATTAATTTTAAAAATCGATTTGTTTTAAACATTTTAAACATAAGTTCAAAGCTAAAAAAAATGTGTCTACAATTTTACTTGAAGACACATTCTTTCCTATTTTAATTCATTTTATTCAGGATCTCTCCCAAAACGCTCAAATATTTTGTTAAAATTATTGAATTTTACTTTTTCTTGGTTGTAGAATTCTAAGTCATCTGAAATCTGCATTATTTCTAATAAGCCTCTGTAACGCTCTATGTCTGTTACAATATCAACTGCCATGCTTCTTTGTTCGCTCGATTTTAAACCACTAAAATAAGTAAGTTCTTCTTGGTATTTAACTATTAATTGTTTCAAAATACTTCTCGCCTTATCTTTTTTACCAATTTCGTAATACCCTTGAGCGAAAGGTTCTACTAGTGTGTAATATTCGAAATATTCAATTGGCATTTTAGTCATTGCTAATTCAATTACTTTTTCAGCCTTATCGTTTTTACCTTCATTAATTAATGTTTCCATTAAGCGTGCAAGATTCGTTCTGTAGGTTATTCCATTTTTGCGTGTTTCTGGATCGTGATACATTTTTGGATTACCGCTATTTCCCCAATCCCATTTCATAACAATGTTATACATTTTTTCAGAGTCAAGATATCCCATTTCTAAAGGATTCGGTCCTTCTTTTCCACTTGATGTTTTAACCGGTACTAATTTGTAACACATACCGTCTAACTGAAGATAATCTTTCATCCACAAGTAATCATCCTCTCCAAAACTTCCTCCGGTAAAATAAATTGGTCTTTCCCAATTGTTTTCATTTACGATATCAAGCATCATTAAACGGTTTTTGTATAATGCTTCTCCTTTAATTTTAAATTGCATTGCTGGAACGATAGAATCATAAAATTTAGGTGTTACTACTTTATTTTTAATGATGTCTTCTTTGTTAATCGGAATGATAATTTTATTAGATGGATAATAATTTACAAACTGACCACTTCTTAATTCAACTTTTGCTCTTTCGTCTTCAAGAGAAATAAATTTAATTAAATCACTTAGTAATATTGAATCTTTTGTTTTTTCTATTAAAAAACTATAATCTCTATTACTTCCTCGGTATAGTTTTCTGTCAAATGAAGAAGGAATTGGCTCAGAGTCATATGCTTTTCTTTTCATTTGGTCTATGTACCAATCTGTCATGAATAAGCTTGTGTTTACAATTCTAACATCTGTCCTATAGCCTTCAATCTCTTGTGCATACCATAACGGGAAAGTATCATTATCTCCAATGGTAAACAATATAGCATTTGGTTCGCATGAATCTAAATAGGCTTTAGCCATTGCTAATGCGGTGTGTTTCCCTGAACGATCATGATCGTCCCAGTTTTCTTTAGCCATTAAGACTGGTGTAGAAAGTAAAGTTACTACTAATGTTAAAGGGATGGCAACATTAGGTTTAATGTATTTTTTAATTCCTTCATAAATTGCAAAAACTCCAACTCCAATCCACATTGCAAAAACATAAAATGAGCCTACAAGTGCATAATCCCTTTCTCTTGGTTCAAAAGGTCTTTCGTTTAAGTATATTTTTAAAGCTAAGCCCGTAAATAAGAATAATGCAAGAAGTATATAAAAGCTTTTTAAGTCTTTGCGAGCATGAAATATCATTCCTATTACACCTAATATAAATGGCAAAAAGAAATAAGTATTTCTTCCTCTGTTATTTGCCATATCAGTAGTTAGATTCTCCTGTGATCCTAGTCTTATTTCATCTAGAAATTTGATTCCACTTAACCAATTTCCGTTTAAATTATCGTATTTTCCTTGAATGTCATTTTGTTTTCCAACAAAATTCCACATTAAATACCTCCAGTACATGTAGCCAAATTGATATTCAAACATAAATTTCATGTTGTTGATAAATGTAGGTTTTTCAATAATTAGATATTCGCCATACGTTTTTAAGAATTTATCATAATCTTCCATGTCTACACGACCTGTTTCATGTGCAAGTCTAAAGTCTGATACTAATTGAATTAGTTGGTCTTCTTCTGCATATTCGGGATTTACACGAAACTCAAGAGGTTCTGTAAAAGTCATATAGTTTATACTATGGTCAGAACTCCACATTCTTGGTAAGAATGCCTTATGATTATCGTCAGTATTTTGTTCTGAATTGATGTAGTTATTTGTGATTATATATTTACCGCTGGAGTAATCTCTTTCGTAGTTAGGTTTACCATCTTTATGTGGATTGTCGTCGTCTAAACCTGAATATGTGTCAGAAAATTGAGGTCCATAAAACAAGTGTTGTTCTCCATATTGTTCGCGGTTATAGTAAGCTAGTACTTCTGCTGCATCAGAAGGTTTATTTTCATTAATCACAACATCTGCATTAGCTCTTATAGGTAGCATTATCCAGGTTGAAAATCCAATCAATATAAATAATGTGCAAAGTATAAGGGTGTTATAGAAAACCATTTCCTTTTTTCTGGTATAGTTTAATCCAAAATAGAAAAAGGCTACAATAAGTATAAATGCAAAAATAGTTCCTGAATTAAATGGTAGTCCAAGATTGTTTACCATAAAAATTTCAGTTTTACCAAAAAAAGCTAATGTATATGGGAGTAATAATTTAAAAATAAACAATAAAATTGCTATAATTACAATATTTGCAATTATAAAACTCTTAATTGTTATGTTGTTGTGTTTTTTAAAAAAATATAAAAATCCAATGGCTGGAATCGTTAATAAAGCCATAAAGTGTACTCCAAAAGAAAGTCCAATTACTAAGCATATTAGTAATAGCCATTTATTTCCTTTCTCGTTATCTAAATCTTGTTCCCATCTTAATCCTAGCCAAAATAATAAAGCAATAAATAAAGAAGCCATTGCGTAAACTTCTGCTTCAACTGCATTAAACCAAAAGCTATCTGAAAAAGTATATGCTAATGAACCTACTAAAGCACTTCCTAAAATCATTATTTGAGTGTTTTTGTTGTCGTTCTCATTTTTAAATAAAAAGTTTTTAAATAAAAGTGTTAATGACCAAAACATAAATAATATAGTAAATGCACTTGAAAAAACGGACATCATGTTTACCATTAAAGCAACCTTATTTGCGCTCATTGCAAACATAGCGAAAAAAGCTCCTAGCATTTGAAATAGTGGTGCTCCTGGCGGATGCCCTACTTCAAGTTTTGCAGATGTTGAGATGTATTCTCCACAGTCCCAATAGCTTAACGAAGGTTCTACGGTTAATGAGTAAGTAATTAGTGCAATTGCAAAAGTCGTCCAACCAAGAATAGTGTTCCACTTTTTAAAATTAAATGATGCCATAAAACAAAAGTTTTTTATAGAATTGTGCATTTTGAAATACAAAGAAACTATTTTTTTACATATAGTAACGGATAATATTATTTTTTAATATTTTTTTTAGAAAAATTTGTAGAATAAAAAATATGTTTTACATTTGCACTCGCAATCGAAAAGGTTGTTTGGTATTGGCCCATGGTGTAATGGTAACACTCCGGTTTTTGGTATCGTCATTCAAGGTTCGAGTCCTTGTGGGCCAACAAAAAAAACCTCTCATTTCTGAGAGGTTTTTTTATGTAAAAAAGATGAGTTATATTTTAAAAGTAATAACTGGTCTTTTGGCATGGTTTACTAAATCTTCACTTATACTTCCGTTGAAGAAGTGTGAAATTCCTTTTCTCCCGTGTGTACACATTCCAATAATATCTGCAT
>CAZLGK010000024.1:0-22464 GCA_964559365.1 uncultured Flavobacterium sp. | reverse complement strand
ATACACAAGGAATTGAAATGTATGTAGATGGAGACTGGGTTCGTGCAAACGGAACTACTCTTGGAGCCGATAATGGGTTAGGAGTAGCTACAATTATGGCAGTTTTAGAAAGTACAACAATTAAGCATCCTCCAATTGAAGCTTTATTTACGATTGATGAAGAAACAGGAATGACAGGTGCAATGGGATTACAAGGTGGAATGTTAGAAGGAGAAATTCTTTTAAATTTAGATACTGAAGAAGATGATGAAATTGACATAGGATGTGCTGGTGGAATCGATGTTACCGCTACAGCTGAATACGATGAAGAAGATGCTCCTGAAATTGCAGTTGGTTATACCATTACTGTAAAAGGTTTAAATGGTGGACACAGTGGAATGGATATCCACAAAGGATTAGGAAATGCGAACAAAATCATGAACCGTTTATTGTTTGATGGTTATGACGATTTTGGTTTGCAAATTGCTTCTATAAAAGGAGGAAGTTTGCGTAATGCAATTCCTAGAGAAAGTGTTGCCCAAGTTATTATTGCAAATGTTTACGATGAAGCTTTTGTATTTGATATGCAAGGAATCATCAACGAAATAAAAGCAGAATTAAAAACTACAGAGCCTAATTTAGAAATCGTAATTGAGAAATCAGAAACTACTCCTAAAAAAGTAATGCCACCAATGGCACAATACTTTTTGGTAAGAGCCTTATATACTGCGCATAATGGTGTGTATAGAATGAGTGCTGATTTTGATAATTTGGTGGAAACTTCAAACAATATTGCAATGGTAAATGTTGGAGAAGGAAAATTAAGTATAAAATGTTTAACACGTTCTTCAGTTGAAACGGCTAAGTTTGATTTAGCAAATTCATTGCGTTCAGCATTTGAATTAATGGGTTGCGAAGTTGAATTTTCTGGAAGTTATCCTGGTTGGACACCTAATGCAAATTCGGAAATATTAGATGTTTTGAGTTCTGTTTACGAAAAACAAAACGGAAGTAAAGCTGATGTTGTGGCTTGTCATGCTGGTTTAGAATGTGGGATTTTAGGAACTAATTATCCTGAAATGGATATGATTTCTTTTGGACCTACGATCAAAGGAGCACACAGTCCAGACGAAAGAGCAAGTATTTCTTCTGCTCAAAAATATTGGAAATTAGTTTTAGAAGTTTTGGAGAATATTCCGGAAAGAAAATAGAAGAAAGAAGAAAGAAAATAGATAAAAAAAACCTCGTTAATAGCGAGGTTTTTTTATGGTCTAAGAAATATTAATTATTAATTATTTTTTATTGCGTCTTCCCCACCAAATCAAAAATCCGGTAATAGGTAATGAAGCACAAATTAAACTAAGTACAAAAGCAAGTATTTTTCCACCTAAGCCTAAAATTGATCCAATATGTGTATCATAATTGGCGGCAATTGCTTTTTCGCCCATGTTTTTGTCTTTGTGATCATGAACATGTAAAAGTTCTCCTGAATTTTCATCAAAAATTAAACTATGATTAACATGATACGAATAGGATAGTTGCTTTACAAATACAGAATAGTTTGCATGTTCATGATCATCAATATGTTCATGTCCAAAATCGAGCGAATAATTAAAAGCATCAGGATATAACGTTTCTACTTTTTGTCCAATTTTATCAAGAGTGTGTTCGTTTCGTACTTCAATTGGTGCTTTTGTAGTAATATGATCAAAGTTTGGATATGATGTACTACCACCTGAAAAAGTAAAATAAATAAAAGCTTGTACAAAAAAGAAGGCATAAAACAATCCTGTTATTGCAACAATTAATGCTAAAAAAGAAGCGTAAAAACCTAAAATACTATGTAAATCATAATTTTTGCGTTTCCATTTTTTTACGTTTTTCCAATTAAACCAAAAACGTTGTTTACGTGCATTTTTATTTTTTGGCCACCATAAAATAATACCAGAAATTAACATGAAAACAAAAATTAATGTTGGAATTCCGGTTAAGTATGTTCCCCAATTTGTATTTAATAAAAAACTAAAATGAAGTGATTTTATGATGTTAAAAAAGTCGCGAGTTTCGTCATAGGTTCCTAAAATAGTTCCTGTAAACGGATTAACATAAACAGATTTATATTTTACATATTCTTCAAATACATTCCATCCTTCAGGATTATGCTCATAATAATAAAAAATATAACTTCTACTTTTATCTATTGGAACGTTTACCCAATGAATAGGATATTTTTCTTTGGTATAATCATTAACCTTTTTTTCAAGTACTTTAAATGATAAAGGTGTTTTTTGATTTATATTTTCTTCATGATGGAAAATTACATCTTCTCGAAGGTAATTGGTTATTTCTTCTTGGAAAGCGTAAATAGATCCTGTTATTGCTATAATAAAAACCAATAGACCTACAGATAAACCTAACCATAAGTGTAGTTTTCCAATCCAATATTTAAAACCTTGTTTTTTATTTTTCATATTTAAATATTAAAACTCCTCACGGAAATGAGGAGTTTGTTTTAAAATAAACTAAACTAACATTTGATGAAATTAAAACTTGTATGTAATACCAGCAGTTAAACTTCTTAAACGTTGTGCTGTAACTGTAGACCAACCACTATAATATTTTTCATTTAACATATTATTTAGTTTTAAACTAAAATTAAACGAACTACTAGAATAAGATATTGCAGAGTTTAATACTGTATAACTTGGTAACGTAAAACTTCCAATATTTGATCTATTTAGAGTTAAATATTCACTAGCATAGTTTCCACCAAATCCTAAACCAAATCCTTTTAAACTTCCGTCAGAAAATTTATAATTAGCCCAAAAATTCACTAATGTTTCGGGTCCAGCTTCTTCAGGACGTAACCCTAAATATCCATCTCCTGGATTATCTTTTGTTACTTCACTCTTATTATTACTAAAACCTGCAATAATGTTTAATCCTTTTGTTGGTGTTGCAGTAAAGCTTAGTTCTATACCTTTACTTTCAACTTCACCTCCTTGTGTAGAGTTATTAATATTGTTTGGGTCTGTCATTACTCTATTGCTTACAGTAATGTTATAATAGCTAATAGAAGCAGAAATAATATCTTTATAAAGGTTTGTTTTTACTCCAAATTCGTATTGGTTTGCGTGTTCTGGATCAAATGACTTTAATCTTGGGTTACTACCATCAATTTCTGCAACAGTTCGTGGAGTTATGTTTTTAAAACCATTCATATAATTACCAAAAACAGATAATTTATTTTCAATAACTTGATAAACAGCACCAAATTTTGGAGATAAAGCAATTTGACCCTTATTTTTTGCCTCATCATATTGTGAAGTTTTTCCATCGAAACTATCAAGACGTAAACTTGCCATTACAGATAAGCGATTTGTAATGTTTAAAACATCAGAAAAATAGACACTAAATATTTTTTGTGAAGCTTCTGTATTTCCTGCAAAAGAAGTTGCTAATAAAGCATCAGTACCAGCTTGAGTTAAAACTCCAGTATCAGTATTGTTTAATAAAGAGATTGTTCCATTTGCAACCCAACCAGTTCCTCCATTTTTAATAGTTGTATCAAAGTAATCTAAGCCTACTATTAACTTATTATTTAGTGAACCAATTTTGAAATTACCAATGAAATTTTGTTGAATGTCTGTTGAAGAGTTACTACCGTCAGCTTTGGAGATGAAACGTGTAAATTCATCACCATTAGCAGAGTCCCACAAATATTGATAATAACCGTTAGTTCTTGTTGTACTTCTAGATAAAACAGTTTGTGATGTCCAATTGTTAGATAACTTATAAAAAGCTTGAGCTTGCATATTAAAAGAATTATTATCCATTGTTAAGTCATTTGAGGTAAATGAATTTTTATAATATTTCTCAAATATATTAGTGTTATTAAATGAAACAGGAGCATAACGACTCAAGAAAATCATTGAAGCCTTTGCAGAAGTAGAGTTGTAAAATTCAGTGTTTATTAAGAAAGTTAATTTATCATTTACTTCATATTTAACAGATGGTGCTATAAATAAAGATTTTGAAAAACCTGCATCTTGAAAAGAATCTTCATTAGTATAAGCAGAAGTTACTCTAACGGCTAATTTATCCTTTACAGGAAGATTAACATCAGCAGTAATTCTATTTAAACCATAACTGCCAGAATTATAACTAATCTCACCACCAAAATTTTGGTTTGGTTTTTTAGTAACTATATTTATTAAACCACCATAAGAAATAACGCTACTTCCAAATAAAGTTCCTGAAGGTCCTTTTATAACTTCAATATTGTCAACATTAATTGGATCAACGGTTGTATTTGTTAAGGCAGGTAGCCCGTTTACCATAGATGGTTGTACAGAGAAACCACGCATTGAGTAATACTCAGCTCCATCACCGTTTCTCCCGGTAGATTCCCATAGCCTTGTTACACCAGTTGCATTTTTTAATGCATCATTAAAATTAGTAACAACTTGCTCTTTTAATAATTCACTTGTTACAACGCTGTAAACTTGTGGATTTTCGATGTTTTTTAAAGACATTTTTGAAACTGTAGTACTACTTTCTCTAGTATATTTGTGATTACCTGTAACGATTACCTCGTTTAAATGTTTAACAGTGTCTTTTTGTGTATTTTTATGTTCTGTTTCTTGTGCAGAACTTTGGTAAAAAAAGGTTAAGCCTAAAATGGTTATAAAATATTTTTTCACTTTATTTAGATTGAATTAAAATAATAACGCAAAAATATACAGTCGTTTTTAAATCACCAAATTTATTTAGACTTAATTTAAATAAAACTTTTATTGTATTGATTTTCAGTGTTAATTTGAAGTTTTAACTCTAAATTATTACCATAAAAAAACCTCGATTATTACAATCGAGGTTTTTTATGATTTTTTTAAATATTTGATCTCTATTGTTGTGGCATGTTTTCCAACATTTCTACTTCAAATATAATTGTTGAATTTGGAGGAATAACATTTCCAGCACCTTGGGCACCATATCCTAATTTAGCAGGGATAATTAATAATCCTTTATCTCCATAATTCATATTTTCTAGACCTTCAATAAAACCAGGAATTAATCCTTTCTTTTCTCCATATTTAAATGGAAAAGGTAAATATTGTTTTGCTGCTGCTCTATTTGGATCTAATTTTCCATTTTCCTCTGCAACTTTTTCATAACTGGTATCAAATAGTCTTCCGTTTTCTAGAAATCCAGCGTAATGAATATAGACTTCTGTTCCGTTAGCAGGTTTTTTTCCTTCTCCCTTTGTTAAGATTTGGTATGTTAGCCCAGAATCAGTTTTTGTTCCTTCAGCCTTTACCTTTGCAAATAAAGCTAATTTTTCGGCTTCAGCTTTTTGTCTTTTTTCCACTGCTTTCTTTTGATTTTCAGCTTCAGCAGAATAATATTCTTTAAATATTTTTACAGCATCAAATTTTTTAGCGCTTTTTCCTTTTCTAATAATTGTTATTTGTTCAATAACATCATTTTGAGCAATAGCATTAACAACATCTATTCCTTCGACAACTTCACCAAATACAGAGTGCTTTCCATCTAACCAAGGAGTTTCTTTATGAGTAATAAAGAATTGACTTCCGTTTGTACCAGGGCCTGCATTTGCCATTGATAAAATTCCTGCTTTTGAATGTTTTAAATCAGGATGAAATTCATCTTTAAATTTATAACCTGGTCCACCAGAACCATCTCCAAGAGGGTCTCCACCTTGAATCATGAAATCTGCAATGACTCTATGGAATTTTAATCCATTATAATAATGTTTTCCTTTGTAATTTTTATCAACAAAAGGATTTTTTCCTTCTGCTAAAGCAACAAAATTAGCAACAGTAATTGGTGTTTTTTCAAACTCAAGTTTTAAAATAATTGTTCCTTTTGATGTTTTTACATCAGCATACATTCCATCTTCTAACTTATCTGTAGGGTTAGTGCAAGATGTGAATAAAGCAATTAAGCTTAAGAATAAACTTGTCATTGGTTTCATTTTTTAAATTAATTAGTTTCTTGTGTTTCTTTTTTAATATCATTAAGTGTAACGGAACATATTAAAGGCTCATTTGAGCTTATTTTTTCATTGTCTCCATGATAACCAAAACCCATGTGAGAAGGGAAAAGAAATGTTACAGTTTCTCCTTTTTTCATTAGTTTTATCCCGTCTCTTAACCCCATCATTATGTTTTCTTTGTCAACAAAATATCTTTGTGGTTTAAGCTCTTCTTTTGTATAAATGATTTTATTATTTAAATTTCTTATTTCATAGTTAAAATAAACAATGTCTCCCCTTGTTGGAAATACGGTATCATTTTCAGTTTTAACTTCATATTTATACCAATATCCTTTAGATGAAGCTATATATTCTCTTAAAGTGTCATTTGCAATGATTCGTTCAATTAATTGTTCTTCAGCAGCAATTAATTTTTTGTTTCTCTCAATAGATTCTTTCATAAAAGTTCCAGAAGTTTGAGACACAGGTTTTCTAGCTTGTTGCTTAGAACAACTAATAATTGTAATTCCTATAAGTAGTATGGTTAATATGGAACGTAAATTCATTTTTCTATATTTTCTTTTTCTTCTGCTAAAATAGCAATAAATTTTTTTACGGTTTCTTCTAAGTTTAAAAAAGATTTGCCTCCAGCGGCATTTATGTGGCCACCTCCGTTAAAATGTTTTCTTGCAAATTGATTAACATCAACATTACCTTGAGAGCGAAAAGAAATTTTAATAATTCCTTCTTCTTTATTTTCAATAAAAATTGCTGTTAGATTTATACCCTCTAGGCTTAGACCATAATTAACAATTCCTTCAGTGTCTCCTTTTTTATAATTAAAAGTGTCTAATTCTTCTTGACTTAAGGTAATGTATGAAGCATTGTAATCTTTTAGTAATGTAAGGTTCTGTAATGCTCTTCCTAATAATTGTAGTCTACTATAAGAAGCATTGTCAAAAAGTAAATTATGAATTTCGCTATTATGAATTCCTTTACTAATTAAATCAGCTACACAATTATGTGTTTTAGAAGTTGTTTTTGGAAAACGAAAACTTCCAGAATCAGTTGTAATCCCTACATATAAGCAAGTAGCAATTTTTTTATTAATAATTTGATTGTACTCTAGAGCATTTATAAAATCATAAATCATTTCACAAGTTGATCCATAATTGGTATCTGAAAATGTGTATAATGGATAACTATCTGGTTCTTGATGATGGTCAATCATTATCATAGGAACAGTTATAGATCGGAGTGTTTGTTCCATCATTTCTCCTGTTCTATGTAAAGCATTAAAATCTAATGTAAATACATAATCGCTAGATTTTAAAATTTCTGTTGCCTTTTCTATTTCTTTTTCAAAAATAATAGTGTTTTTAACACCAGGAATCCATGCTAAAAAATCTGGGTATTCATTTGGTGAAATAAAATATACATCGTGTTTTAGTTCTTTTAAAAAATGAAGTAAACCTAGCGAAGAACCAATCGCATCTCCATCGGGATTTCGATGAGAAACAATAGTTATTTTCTTAGGAGATTCTAATTCTGATTTTAAGACTTTTAATTCGTTTTCTTTAAACATTTTATTTTGATAAATATATTCCAATACCTACAAAAGTTATTCCAATTATTATAGAAGCTGCAATGTAAATAAGTGAAGTGATATAATTTTGAGATTGTATTAAGTTGAAATTTTCTAATCCAAATGTAGAAAAAGTAGTGAAGCCTCCACAAAAACCAGTAACTAACAGTAATTTTAATGATTCATTATTTGTGTTGTTTTTTTCTAGATATCCAATAAATAAACCAATAATAAAACAACCGATAATATTCATTAAAAATGTAGCATAGTACATTTTAAGAGGCCAGATTTTAGCGATATTTATATTTGCTAAATAACGAATTATGCTGCCTAGGCCTCCGCCTAAAGCTATCAGTATTAAGTTTTTAATCATTTTACCTTTTTAAAGCAAAGTGGCCTTTAATGGTTTGGCCATTTGTTAATTCTAAAACAAACCAATAATCAGTTGATGGTAATGGATTTCCATTTAGAAAACCATCCCAACCATTTTCAGTTGGTTTAATTTGTTTTAGTAATTTTCCGTATCTATCAAAGATATAAATTTTACTTGTTTCAAGACTTCTTTTTTCTAAATTATTTATTTGCCAAGTATCATTATAACCATCATTATTTGGTGAGAAATATTTAGGATAATCAAGAATATAAAAGGTTTTTGTAGTAACGCCACAACCATTTTTGTCATTAACATAAACGGTATATTCTCCTGTGGCTAAGTTACTAAATATAGGATTATCTTGATAATTAATTCCGTTAATTGAGAACTCATAGTTGCCAGATCCATTAACAACTATTTCAGCTGAGTTATTACTAGTAAAGTCTATAATATTTATCATTTCGACAGTTGCAATTTCAGAGGCAATAACAGTAAATATTTTTTGTTTAGTACAGCTCAAATTGTTACCTATAGTCACAACATAGTCTCCTGGGCTGTCAATTATTATTGAAGGTGTATTTTCTCCTGAATTCCATTCATAAAAAGGATAGTCACTATCAGCAATAAGTTCTACTGTATTACCTTGGCAAAAACCAATAGTTTCATTTTCTATTAGGTCTTCAAAAGTATTTACATTCAAGGTAATAGGAATAGATTGATAACAATTTGGGTATTTGTTAAATTTCGCATAAATAGTTTGACTGTAAGGAATTGTATTTTGATAAAAACTGGGAAGTGGAGTTGAACTTAAAGAATCAAAGTAAAACAATACATCAAAATCATTTGGTAAGTTTGGGAAAATTTGATCAACTAAATTATATAACTCAAAATATCTTATGCCATCTTGTGCACCATCGTTGTCGCATTGAACAAATGAAGTTTGATCGATGATGATTTCTGGAGCAAATTCAATATCAATTTCATTATTTCCACAAAGAATACTTCCATTATATACTTCTACAGAATAATTTCCTGAATCTAAAACCGTGTTATGAGGTGTATTTATATTCAGAGTACTGTTTGTTTCTCCTGGTAAAACATTACCATTTAATTTCCAAATATATGAGCTAGCTCCTTGAGTAGTTGCATCTAAAGTTAGATTTTCATTATTGCAAACTGGGTTGTTATTTGCAAAAGTTCTATCTTCACCTAAGTCAACTCCAAGATTAAAACTTCCTCCTCCTAAAAATATAGCAGAATCATATCTATTGTTTCCCTCATCAGCTATAACTAATTTAATGTGATAAGTATTACCTGGTATTACATTTCCTCTTGCTGTTAAAACTTTAGTTTGCCCATTATAGTTCGTAGGATGTTCAATTTCATTAAAAGCATCAAAGTATGCTTGATTTGCGGGAGGGCATATTGTTCCTCGTCCTCTAACTGTGTTTACCTTTATAGGTATAGAAGTATTGGGTACAACAGCTAAGTTTTCATAAGTGCTTGTTCCTACTTCTTTTAGTAAAAAAGCAAATCCGTCGGTAAAATCACATTGATTTGTGGTAGGATTTGATAGATATTGTTCAGATGAGAAAATAAAATCAAAGCTAATAGAATTACCTAATGGGATAAAATCAAACTCTAATACTGTTGCGTTAAAAGAATTACTAAGGCCTAACGCTTGATTTAAATCATTATCACCATTCCAACCAATATTTGCCCCGTCATCTGACAAATAAGAATTAGGCCCTGGTGCATTATTTATTTTACCAGTTGCTAAAATAACTCCATTTTGGAATGGAAAAATGGAACCGTTCCCGGAAAAATATCCCCAAGATTTATCTCCAGTTGAAAAGTTACCACCTGAAACAGAAATATTAGAAATTGATATACATTGGCTATTTATTAATATATCCTCAACTAGTTCTTGAGCCGAGTAAGTTTCATCTACATTAATATATTGCGATATACTTTTTTGATAAACAAAAAAGATAAGTATTGGAAGAATTAATTTAGTTACCTTCATAGCATCTGCAAAGATACTATAAATCTCTTTTTTTAAGAATATAAAAAGATGTTAAAATAAATATAAAAGTCCATACAATCACAATGCTAATTTCGCTAAAATGAACACCATAAAAGCGCCATACTTTTTCACCACCTATTGCTGTTTCTAAATTGCTTATTGCTGAAAGTCTAGTAAATGGCTCCTTTATTAAATTGCTCATTGACTCAAGAGGAAATAAATCATATAAATCGTTTGCCATTTTGTCTGATAAAAAATGCTTTTTTAAAATACCAAAAGTAATACGTTCTCCGATAAATTGAATCATTAAAAAACCAAGAGCAAAAGCACTTCTTTTAATTAAAATTCCTAAAAACAAACAAAAAGAAAAGAACCCAACAAGCTTAACGAAGTATGCAAACAAGTATTCCATTTCAGTAGTAACTATTGATATTTCATCATAAGAAGAAAATGAATAGCCTAGAATTAATGATAGAATAAAAATGAAAACAGTGGAGATTAAAGCAAATAATATAATTGTATAAAACTTAGATAAAATGAATTCTTTTTTACTCATTCCATCAATCAAGTTTTGTTTTAATGTACCATAACTATATTCGTTTGCCATCATGGAAACAATAACAATTGCTAAAAACAATTTTAGTATCGAAGCAATGTATGTGTTAAAATGCCATATATATGGGAAATTAAAAATACCTTGTTCGGCAATATTTATTTCAAAACTACCAATGTTAAATTTTAATGATGCTATTAAAGCAATTAAAGAAAGCAAAATAAAATATGCTAAAATTAAAACCTTACTAGATCTGTTTTTAAATAATTTTTGAAGCTCTATAGAAAGTAATCTTTTCATTTTTTAGGAATTAGTTGTTGTTTGTTAATTGTAAAAACTGCTCTTCTAAACTATTTTTTCTCTTTACTAAATGATTTAAAGCGATATTATTTTCAAATAAATATATATTTAAATCTTTAGCTTCTAAGACACAGTTTAGATAAACCAACAATTTTCCTTCTTCAGTAATAATTTTATCTATGGCAGGATGTTTCTTTAAAATAGATTCTAATAAATTCATGTCGTCTGACTGAAGTTCAAAAAAACCTTCACTAGAGAGCATTCCTTCAACCGTTCCTTGGTATAACATTTCTCCTTTTAGTAAAACGACAACGTGACTGCATACTTTTTCAACTTCATCTAATAAATGTGATGCTAATAATATGGTAGTCCCTTGTGAAGCAATAATTCTAATCAAATCTCTAATTTGTCTAATTCCTTGCGGATCTAAACCGTTTGTGGGTTCGTCTAAAATTAATATTTCAGGATCATTTAATAGGGCAGAAGCAATAGCCAAACGTTGTTTCATTCCTAATGAAAATGTACTAAATTTATCTTTTTTTCTGTCTAATAACCCAACTAAATCTAGCTTCTCTTCTACTTTTTGAAGAGGAATATTTTTAATTTTACAAACAAGCTTTAAATTTTCTTCAGCTGTCATGTATGGGTAAAAATTTGGACGTTCTATAATTGCACCTACTTTCTTTAATGCTTCATGTGTTTCCATTGTTCCATCAAACCATTTATAATCGCCAGAAGTTTTATTGACAACATTTAGAGTTATACCTAATGTGGTGGATTTTCCAGAACCATTTGGGCCTAAAATTCCGTATACATTTCCTTTTTTAATTTCGAATGAAAGGTTTTTTACTGCGTGGATTTTTCTGCCGTAAATTTTATTTAGATTCCTAATTGTAAGAATTGTTTCCAAAGTAGTTGATTTTATTACAAGACGATAATGCAATAAAGTTGTTACATTAATTAAGAAAATATAATTT
Organism: uncultured Flavobacterium sp.; assembly: GCA_964559365.1. GTDB lineage: Bacteria > Bacteroidota > Bacteroidia > Flavobacteriales > Flavobacteriaceae > Flavobacterium. Next base: position 10,673 of record CAZLGK010000024.1, on the reverse strand, counting down.
TAAAACTTTTCAAAAACTCCTAAACCGAATAAAGCAAAATCGTATTTTGAAGGATCAAATGGGTCAAGTTTTCTTAAATTTGTATCTAATTCAAGTAATGCTTTTGCGTCGTTTTGTTTTCTGGTTAGTAAGCCTAGCTTTCTTGCAACATTTCCTGAATGAACATCTAGCGGACAAGAAATTGCACTTATAGAAATGCTTTTCCAAATACCAAAGTCTACTCCATAATTATCTTGTCTAACCATCCAACGTAAAAACATGTTAATTCGTTTTGCAGCAGAACCGTTCATTGGATCCGAAAAATGTTTTGTTGTTCTTTTTGGATGTTCTAATTCAAAAAAAACTTTTTTAGCTTCTGAAATACTATTTTGAAGACTTGTAGCTTCTTGATGTTTTGCAAAAACCGATTCTAAACCATTATGATTTTGGTAAATATTTTGAAGACTTTTTATGAAATAAACGGCATCAATTGAATTAAAAGTTCGGTGGACAAAACCGGATAACTTTTCTAAATCATTTTCTTTATGGTTTACTATGAAATCGTAAGGAGAATTTCCCATAATTTCCATTAATCGCTTCGCGTTGTTAATAATCATTTTACGATTACCCCAAGCTATGGTTGCACTTAAGAACCCAGCAATTTCAATATCTTCTTTTAAAGTAAATGAATGTGGAATTTGAATAGGGTCGCTCTCAATAAATTTTGGATTATTGTATAAAATAACTTTTTCGTCTAAAAATTCTTTAAGCTCAGATTTCGTCATGCTTGTTTAAACAATATTTCCATCAACCATAACTAATTTTCTGTCGGCCATATTGGCTAATTCTTCATTATGTGTAACGATTACAAATGTTTGACCAAATTCATCACGAAGTTTAAAAAATAATTGATGTAAATTTTCAGCAGTATTTGTATCTAAATTTCCAGAAGGTTCATCGGCAAAAATTACAGCAGGTTTGTTTATTAAAGCTCTTGCTACTGCAACACGTTGTTGTTCGCCTCCAGAAAGTTCATTTGGTTTGTGATTTATTCTATGCGATAACCCTAAAAAATCTAATAGATTTTTAGCTTCTTGCTCAACTTCATTTTTATTTCTTTTAGCAATAAAACCTGGAATACAAACATTTTCTAATGCCGTAAATTCAGGTAATAATTGATGAAATTGAAAGATAAAGCCTAAATTTAAATTTCTAAATTGAGACATAGCTTTGTCTTTCATGTTTAAAATATCTTCTCCATTAATTATCAGTGAAGTTGAAATATCTTTTGAAGGTAAATCTAATGTTCCTAATATTTGTAAAAGAGTTGTTTTGCCAGCTCCAGAAGCCCCAACTATAGAAACGATTTCTCCTTTTTTAATATGTAAATTAACTCCTTTTAAAACATGAAGTTCATCGTATTTTTTATGTAAGTTTTTTGCAGTAATCATAATCTTGCTTTGTACAAAGAAACTATTTTTTTTTCCTACTTTAAATCTATTTTATGTTTTATTTGCTTCTTCAAAATATAAATTTAAGTTAATTTATTACTTTTGTTTAATTAAAATGCTATTTTTGTTAAACAAAATTATTGTATTATGAAATACGTATTGTTCACATTATTATTCGTTTTTCAATCTTGTGAGTCAAAAGAAAAGAAATTTGAGATTAAAGAATTTAAAGAACCTATTAAAATGAATATTCAAAATAATTTGGAAATTGCCACTTTCGCAGGCGGATGTTTTTGGTGTACGGAAGCTGTTTTTAACGAAATTAAAGGTGTTCAAAAAGTAGTTTCAGGTTACACTGGGGGGAGTATAAAAAATCCTTCTTACAGAGAAATATGTACAGGAACTACTGGTCATGCCGAAGCTATTCAAATTACTTTTGATCCAAGTTTAATTGCATATGAAGACTTATTAGAAATATTTTTTGGTACTCATGACCCTACAACATTAAATAGGCAAGGAGCAGATGTAGGTACACAATACAGAAGTGAAATATTTTATCATACTCAAGAACAAAAAGAGAAAGCTGAGAATTATATTCTACTTATTAAAAAAGAAAAGTTATATAACAATCCTATAGTTACAAAAGTTACTTCTGCGGTCGTTTTTTATGAGGCGGAAGAATACCATCAAGATTATTATGCATCAAACAGTGAGCAAGGTTATTGTCAAATGGTGATTGCTCCAAAATTGGAAAAATTAAGAAAATATTACAAATCTAAACTTAAATAGAAGGGAAAATTGCTATGAAAACTACTATTGAAAAAGAAATATTTGATATTATTGGAGACAATCACCAAATGACTTCAGCTGAAACACCTTTGCGTGTTGATGCATTTGATAAGTCCGATGAGGAAAAAATGAAAGTTATTTCAGAACATTTTGAAGTAATTATGAATGAATTAGGTCTTGATTTAACCGATGATAGTTTGCGCGGAACTCCTCATAGAGTTGCAAAAATGTTTGTTCAAGAGATATTTTCTGGATTAAATCCAGCTAATAAACCTAATATATCTGTGTTTGATAACTCTTATCAATATGATAAAATGTTGGTTGAGGCGAATATTAGTTTTAATTCAACTTGTGAGCATCATTTCTTACCTATAGTTGGTAAAGCTCATGTAGGTTACATATCATCGGGTAAAGTAATTGGATTGTCAAAGCTGAATAGAATTGTGGATTATTATGCTAAGAGACCACAAGTACAGGAAAGAATGATTATGCAAATTTTCAATGAATTAAAAACGGTTCTTGATACGGAAGATGTAATGGTTGTAATTGAAGCAAAACATTTATGTGTCTCGAGTAGAGGGATTAAAGATGAATCTAGTTTTACTTCAACCTTGCAGTATGGCGGCGCTTTTACCGATAAAGCATTTAGAGAAGATTTTTATAAATTAATTGGTAAAGAGTAAGTATTGGCACTCATTTTGATTGTTGAATAGTAATTAAAGTTGCTAATTACTATGAAAAACAAATTAGAAGAAAGTGAAGATAAAAAACAATCAAATAAATTTTCAAAATTATACGTAGGTGTTTTTTTTGATTTAATAGGAATGGCTTCATATTTGATTCCTGTTTATGCTGAATCTATTGATCTGATTTGGGCTCCAATTTCGGGTATATTATTAATGAAAATGTACAAAGGAACTACTGGTAAAGTTGCTGGTATCATTGGATTTATAGAAGAAATATTTCCATTTATTGACTTTATCCCAACTTTCACACTTACTTGGTTCTATACTTATGTTTATAAAAAATAAAAATGCTCCCGAAGGAGCATTTTTATTTTAATTTGTTATCAACAAAATCAACTATAAAGTCTAGTCTCATTCGATACAACATTTTTTTTTCAAATTCCCAAAAGAACTTAAATTGTCCGAATAAGGCTCCAATAATAACTAGCATTACTTGATATATTGGGAAAAGTATTATAATTCTAATAGGCCAATAGATCCATAAAGATAAAGTTTCTTTTGATAGACCAATAAAGTTTGTTACTGGCTTAGATAAATAAGCTGCTGTTGACCCTGTAATTGCAAATACAATAAAAATTATGATTAACTGCCAATTATTATCAATATTCCAACGTTCTTTTAATTTATTCATTTATTAAATTCTTGGAGTAAATCCTCCTAATTTTGTTTTGTATTTTAATTGAAAATAAACCAAGTAATTATATAACATATAGTTTACTTCATAACCATAATCAATATTATTAGAGTAGTCAATAGGCCATTCATAAATATTTTTATTTTTCATAGGGTTATTAGCTCTATTATTGTATTCAATGACCCAATATCTATTTCTAGATTCTAAATATGACTGTGAATAAAATCCCCTTGGCTTAGCAAAGGTATTAAACCATGATGTAAAACCAATATCTATAATGATTATTTCATATTCTAATTCTTCGTTTACAATTCTTATTGTGTCAGATATTTGTTTCTGATTATTATTTGAATCAACATTATTGTTTTTGCTTTTACAAGAAAAAATAACTCCAAGAATACTAAGAATTATAATAATGTATGTTTTCATAGCCGTGTATTTTATTGTTATAAAGATAAAAAAAAGCACCGACATCATCGGTGCTTTTTTTATGTTACTTATAAAACATTATTTTTTTCCAAAAAGACCTCCTAATAAACCACCAAGACCACCTTTTTTCTTTCCGCTTAATGCAGACATAGCGTCACTAACATCTAATTTACCATCTCCATTTTGATCTAAAACAGATGTTAAAACAGAATTTCCTCCAGAACTTCCAAGAAGTCCACCTAATAATCCACCTAAGTCAGAGCTGTTAGAAACCCCTTTATTTTTGGTTTGCTTTCCTAGATACCCCATAACAATAGGAGCTAGCATAGGTAATATTTTAGATATAATACTTGAATCTACACCAGTTTTTGAACTTAACCCTTGAACCATAGTATCTTGGTTTCCGCCTAAAACGTGACCTAATATTTTAGAACCGTCAGAGAAATCTCCTCCATTTAAAAAACCGCCAAGATTATCTAAAATGCTTCCATCATGTTTTCCACTAGTTAGAGCTCCTAATAATCCTGAAGCACCATCAGTTGAGCTTAAATTATTTTGCATCGCTCCCATAAGAGCTGGTAAACCAGATGAAACTACATTAGTTGCTTGTGAAGCATCAATTCCTGTTTTTTGAGAAATTGAACTAACAAGTTCTTTACCCATATCACTGTTTAATAAATCTGTTATTCCTGACATAATCGTGTTTTATTTTAAAAATTAATTTATAAAATTACTAAAAAAAATTAACTATTTTTCAATAAACTTATAATTTGCTCAGCAAGTTCTGTGCCAATTCTATCTTGCGCTTCATTAGTAGCAGCACCAATATGAGGTGTTAGTGATATCTTTGGATTCATTAATATTTTAATTTCAGGAGTTGGTTCGTTTTCAAAAACATCTAAACCAGCAAATAATACTTTTCCTTCATCAAGAGCTTCTACTAATGCAACTTCATCGATTACTCCACCTCGAGCAGCATTTACAATTCCTACATCATTTTTCATCATTTTTAACTCATCTCGACCAATTACATATCCGTCTTGTGCAGGTACATGAAGAGTAATAAAATCAGAATGTTTGAATAAGTCTTCTAATGGTTCAGTAACAATATCTACATTAATAAATTGTCCATTATAAAAATCAACTCTAATTACTGCTTGTCCAACATATTTGTCAGAAGCAATTACTTTCATTCCTAAACCAAGAGCAATTTTAGCAACGGCTTGTCCTATTCTTCCAAAACCTATGATGCCAAGTGTTTTTCCTCTTAATTCAATTCCATTTGCATATGCCTTTTTTAAGCCATTAAAGTTAGTGTCTCCTTCTAATGGCATATTTCTGTTTGAGTCATGTAAAAATCGAACACCAGAAAATAAATGTGCAAATACTAATTCTGCAACAGATTCTGATGAAGAAGCAGGTGTATTGATAACATGAATTCCTTTACTACGCGCATAATCGACATCGATATTATCCATACCAACACCACCACGTCCAATAATTTTTAATCCAGGACAATTATCTATAATATCTTGTTTTACTTTTGTTGCGCTTCTAACTAATAATACATCAATTGAATGTGTATTTAAATAATTAGCCACTTGTTCTTGTGCTACTTTAGAGGTAATAACTTCAAATCCTCCTTTTTCTAAAGCTTTAATTCCGCTTTTAGAAATACCATCGTTTGCTAAAACTTTCATTTTTATATTTTTTACTAGTTACTATTTACCAGTAACTAATTACTATATTTCATTTTCTAATTCTTTCATTACATTTACTAAAACCTGAACGCTTTCAATAGGCAAAGCATTGTACATTGAAGCTCTATAACCACCTACAGAACGATGTCCGTTTATACCAGATATTCCAGCTGATTTCCACATTTTATCAAATGTTTCTTTATGATTTTCATCCGCAAGTAAAAAAGTAGCATTCATAATAGATCTATCTTCTATATTAGCAGATCCTTTAAATAAAGGATTTCTGTCAATTTCTGCATAAAGTAATGCTGCTTTTGCTACATTTTCTTTTTCAATTGCTTCTATTCCACCTTTAGCCTTTAACCATTGTAATGTTAGTAGGGAGGTATAAACTGCAAATACGGGTGGCGTATTATACATACTTTCTTTAGCAATGTGTTGTTTATAATTTAAAATGTTAGGAATATTTCTTTCCGTTTTCCCAAGAACTTCTTCTTTAATAACGACTAATGTTGTTCCAGCTGGACCCATATTTTTTTGAGCACCAGCATAAATGATATCAAATTTTGAAAAATCTAAACTGCGCGAAAAAATATCTGAACTCATATCACAAACTATAGGAACAGAAGTTTGTGGGAACGATTTTATTTGTGTTCCAAAAATAGTATTGTTAGAAGTACAGTGAAAATAATTAGCATCTGTAGGAATTGAGTATTCCTTTGGAACAAAATTATAGTTAGACTCTTTAGAAGAAGCAACTACAATTGTTTCACCAAAAGTTTTCGCTTCTTTAATAGCTCCACTTGCCCATGTTCCAGTGTCTAAGTAAGCGGCTTTGCCACCTATTTGCATTAAGTTTTGAGGAACTCTTAAGAACTCTAAACTTGCGCCTCCTTGTAAAAATAAAGCTTGGTATCCTTTTCCTTGTAATCCTAATAGCTCTAACGCTAACAGTCTTGCTTCTTCCATAACCGCTACAAAGTCTGCACTTCTGTGTGATATTTCTAGAATTGATAAGCCAGAATCATTAAAATTTAAGACTGCTTGAGCTGCTTTTTCAAAAACTTCTTGTGGTAAAATGCAAGGACCTGCACTGTAATTGTGTTTTTTCATTTTTTATGAATAGTAGTTAGTTGTATTGTGTTGCAAATTTCGTAAATACTATATTAATCTAGTATTTATTTTAAGTAAAATTTTGCTTAATTGTTAACAATTAAAGTGAATAACCTTTAATTAATTAAGAGTATTTAAAAAGTTTAAAGTATCTATATTGTCTGCATAATCCCAAAGTTGAGGTTTTTGACTTTGTCCAAATGCAATACTGTTTTTGATTAAGTTGTTAGAAACGACACACTGAATTTGTTCAGAGTCATTTTCTATACGAGCTTTAACATCATCGATACTGTCATAAAATTCATAAAAAACACTAGATATTGGTGAAGAATAACTTGTGTCTTCTTTTAAAGTAAGAAATTCATTATCTAATAATTTGTAAAGACTCATTAAAAAAACAGCTTTATTATAGTCATAATTGTTTGCATATTTTTCATAAAAGATAACATCTTTATATTTAAAGATTGACTCAAAAAAATGTTTAAAGTCATAACCTTTAGGAACAAATAATTTTGAAACGTTTCTACAACCTAATCCAAAATATCTAAAAATATCTTCTCCTAGATTTTCTAAATCTTCAGTACTTTCATTTCCGTCTAAAACAGCTACAGAGTTTCTGTTCTTTCTTATTATACTAGGTTTGCTTTTAAAATAATATTCAAAATATCTAGAAGTATTATTACTCCCTGTTGCAATTACAGCATCAAAACCTTGAAGCTTTTCTTCAACAAAGGTTATTTTTTCTTTCAACTTTTCATCAATTGAAATCAAGTATTTTGCTAAAAACTTTATTAAAAATTGGTCATTAGATGATGTTTTTACCAAAACATTATTTCCTGAGATTAAAACAGATAAAAAATCATGAAAACCAACTAAAGGAATGTTACCTGCTAATATTAATCCAATATTTTTATTTGAATTTTCATTAAATGAATAATCACTTAACCATTTATTTAATTTTTCTTCCTTTAATGCTTCAGCCCATGAATTAATTGAAAAGTAAACTTGTTCTGGAGTAAACCAGCCGTTATGAGATTGAGAAAGTTCAACTAAAGTTACAAAATCATCAAAAAAGTCAGCATTGTTTTTTACATCAGATTTTTTTTCGTTTTTCTCTAAAGAAAATTGGCTCAAAAACTTACCTAATTCAATAAAACAATTTTTAATTTCAATTTGTAACATGTGTAACTTGTATATATGTGGTTTACATTGTAATTTTGTACAAAAATAAGGTTTTAGTTGTTTGTTAGAAAGTTTTTAACTCTTAACTTTTACCTTTTAATATTTTAAATTTACGAAATGGCAATAATTATAACTGACGAATGTATAAATTGTGGCGCTTGTGAGCCAGAATGTCCAAATACTGCAATATATGAAGGTGCAGATGACTGGAGGTATAAAGACGGAACTAAATTAAATGGAAAAATTATTTTACCTGATGGAACAGAAGTAGATGCAGATGCAGCTCAAACTCCTATATCTGACGATGTGTATTATATTGTTCCAGGAAAATGTACTGAATGTAAAGGTTTTCATGAAGAACCTCAATGTGCGGCAGTTTGTCCGGTTGATTGTTGTATTCCTGATGATAATCATGTAGAAAGTGAAGAGACACTCTTAAACCGACAAGCTTTTTTACATAACGAATAAATATAAACTCCTCATAATGAGGAGTTTTTTTTGGTTTATTATTGTCTTTTTAATGTTTTTTCTTAACTTTATAAGGTAATTGCTAAATATGAGACATTTCTACATAATTATTTTAGCTTTATTTTGTTTACAAAGTTATTCTCAAGATAATGAAAAAACAGTTATTTTGATGGATAAGGAATTCGACACCCCTGTTGAAGATGCTTTAGTTAAAATTCTTAGAACAAATCAAACATTAATAAGTAATAAAGAAGGTGTTTTTATAATTAAATTAAGTAAATCTTCAATTATTGAAATTTCTCATCCTTTCTATAAAAACGTAAAAATTTCTTCAAACTCTTTAAAAGAAAAGACAAACATAATTTATTTATTAAGTAGCGCAAGTAATTTGGATGAGATAGTAATTACTCAAAAAGATCCACAAGACATTTTAAAATCATTAATTCAAAAATCTAGGAAAAAAATAACAGTTCCTGCAAATTTAAAAGTTTACACAAGAGAATTTTTTAAAAAAAATGGTGTCTATACTTATTACAATGATGGTTTGTTGAACTTTCAAATTTTAGGAAATGAAAATAAAGTAAAAACAGATATTCTTGTAGAACAAAATAGATCTATAGGCTTTATTGATGCGTTTGATAAAAGCATTTTAGGTTATGATTTAAATAATTTAATGGAAAATTATTACATGTTTGTTTATTTAGAAGATTTATTAAATTCTAGAGCTAAGAAAACTCACAGTTTTCAAATTAGGAGTTATCCACAAAATAGTTCTTATAATTGTATGATAATAAAACCATTCACCTCAGTTCAAGGAGAATTTTATGAATATTCTATTTTATATGATTCTAAAAACCAGTTAATTATAGAGGTAAGTTCTGTTTTGCCAAAAGACAGGGTTTCAACAGATAAAAGTTTGTTTGATTTTTCTAAAAGAAATATTTTTAAGTCTGAATTTAAAAATACCTATCGTTATGAAAATCGCAATTATTATTTAGTTACTTCAAAAGAAGAAATAGGCTTTATTACTCATTCTAATAAAAAAGAAGTAAAAATTGAAATTAAAAATTATTTAATTACCACTCAATTTAAGTCTAAGGTTTTTAAATATGAGGAGGATGAAATTTTCAAAGGCAAATCTTTGATTAATAAAACCAATAGTGTTTTAACAGATTATTGGAATGCAGACTCAGGTTTAATTCTCACAAAACCAGAAATAGATATTCTAAATAGTTTAGCACAATAAGATATTGTTTGAATTCAATAAATAATCCAATTTTGAATCATTGTGCTTTAATAACTTTTAAACTATATTTGCACACTTTTTAGAAATAAATTAACCGTTGGCTTTTTAAGTTAACTGTAAACTCAATATAATGAAAGCAGGAATTGTAGGATTGCCAAATGTTGGAAAATCAACTTTATTTAATTGTTTGTCAAATGCTAAAGCGCAAAGTGCAAACTTTCCTTTTTGTACTATAGAACCAAATATTGGTGTGGTAAATGTACCTGATCCAAGAATTAATCGATTGGAAGAATTGGTAAAACCAGAAAGAGTACAAATGGCAACTGTTGATATCGTAGATATTGCAGGTTTAGTAAAAGGAGCAAGTAAAGGAGAAGGATTAGGAAATCAATTCTTAGGAAACATTAGAGAATGTAATGCAATTATTCACGTTTTACGTTGTTTTGATAACGATAATATTGTGCACGTAGATGGAAATGTAAATCCTATTCGCGATAAAGAAACAATCGATATAGAATTACAGTTAAAAGACTTAGAAACAGTTGAAAAACGTCTAGAAAAAACAAAAAAAGCGGCTAAAACAGGTAATAAAGAAGCACAAGTTGAAACAGCTTTGTTAGAAAGAATTAAATCAGCTCTTTTAGAAGCAAAATCAGCAAGAACAGTTACGCCACAAAATAACGATGAAGAAGAGTTAATGGCAGGTTTTCAATTAATTACTAATAAGCCGGTTTTGTATGTTTGTAATGTAGATGAAAACTCTGCAGTTTCAGGGAACAAGTATGTTGATCAAGTAAAAGAATTAGTAAAGGATGAAAATGCTGAGGTAATTATTTTATCGGTAGGAGCAGAGGCTGATATTACTGAACTTGAAAGCTACGAAGAAAGACAAGTGTTTTTAGAAGACATGGGATTAACAGAACCAGGTTCGGCAGT
>CAZLGK010000023.1:0-24017 GCA_964559365.1 uncultured Flavobacterium sp. | reverse complement strand
GTCTTTATCTCTAGAGTTTCTCTTTTTACCATCTTGCCATCCCCAATAAGAGTTATATCTTACACCCATTAAGTCTGTAACTTCTTGAGTGTTTGGTGAGCTTTTACCTCTACTGTTTTGTGCGTAAATAGAAGTAAAGTTTAAACTGTGTTTATCGTTAATTTTCTTTTCAACACTAGCAAATAATGAATTTGCACCATAATCAGTTCCTTCAAATTGTCCTTCACTTGCCCATCTTCTTGAAGCGGAAACAACAAAAGCCCAACCTTTATCATCTAAACCAGATACGTGAGTTCCCATTGTTCTCCAACTATAGTTTGTGTTGGTTCCAGAGAAAGTAATTCTTGTTCCTGGTCTATAGTGAGAAGCTCTTGTATTAATTTCTTGAGTTCCTAAAGCGCTTCCAAAAGTAAAATCTGAAGCAGCAGATCCCATAGTAAATTCTTGGTTTCTAGTAGCATCATTTAAACCACCCCAGTTACTCCATTGTGGTCTACCATCATAAATTTTATTCATAGAAATACCATTTATCATAGTTCTTCCATAAGCATTATCTAACCCTCTTACTCTAAAACGAGCTAAACCCCAGTTGAATGCAGCCGCTTGTTGGTAAGTGTCTCTTGAAGCTTGCAATAATCCTGAAGTGCTTTCAGAACCAGAATTATCATCGCCTAAATCGTTTTCTGTAATAGTAACTAAACTTAATTGTTGTTCGGTTGTTACATCTTCTTCAAGAACAATGTTTCCTAATTCTAATGTTTCTCCCTCAGTTAATTCTAACAATAAAGTTTGAGAAAGATAACCATTGAAACGAATTACTAAAGTTTGTTCACCTTGCGGTAAATTTTGAAAAACAAAATTTCCTTCAAAATCAGTTAAAACAGTTTGGTTTGTGCTTTGAATTGTTGTTACAACATTTTTTAACGGTTCTTGACTTTTAGCATCAATAACTTTACCTGTTAAAGCAGGGTTTTCCTGAGCAAAAACAAAAACAGCTTGTAATACAAATAATGTACTTAATACAAGTTTTTTCATAAACGAAATTATAATTAATATTCTTTAAATACCTAGTTCAAAAAAACTTAGGGGCGTCAAATGTACAACTTTTAATAATATTATCTACTATTCACTCATAAATTGTAGTAGAATTGACAATAAGATAACAAGCCCTAACATTTAATTAATGTGTAACATTTAATAAAATTATTTACCTTTGGCACCCATTTTGTTATAGAATTGACAATAATGTAACATAACATAACATTTATTTTATGAAAATTAAACAATTATTTATCGCTTTAATTATACTTTTTACAATTAGTAGTGTTTCCTCACAAGAAAAAAAATTTAAAATACATACAGTTGCGTTTTATAATTTAGAAAATTTGTTTGACACTATTAATGATCCTAAAACTTACGATGAAGAATATACTCCTTCAAATGGTTGGACTTCTAAAAACTATCACAAAAAGTTAGATAACTTGGCTAGAGTTATAAATGAAATAGGAACTGGTGATAATCCATTAAATTCTCCTGTAGTAATAGGAGTATGCGAGGTTGAAAATAGAGGGGTTTTAGAAGACTTAATAAAGCATCCAAAATTAGTCTCGAGAGGATATAATATTATTCATTTTGACTCTCCTGATAAAAGAGGAATTGATGTTGGTTTATTATACCAGGGAAAGTATTTTACTCCAACAAGCTATACTAATGTACCATTGTACATTTATAAAGATGATTCTAAAAATGGAAAAAAACCAAAAAAAGAAGATGATGAAGAAACAGATGATAAAGGATCTGTTGATGCTAAAACAAAAAGAATCTATACACGTGATCAATTATTAGTTACAGGCATCTTAGATGGAGAAGAGGTTAGCTTTATTGTTAATCACTGGCCATCTCGTTCTGGAGGTGAAAAGAAAAGTAGCCCAAATAGAGAAGCAGCAGGAAGATTGAATAGAAAAATTATTGATTCATTATACAAAATCAACCCTAATGCTAAAATTATTACAATGGGTGATTTAAATGATGGGCCATATAATAAAAGTGTAAAAAAAGAACTTGGAGCAAAAGCATCCAAAGATGAAGTAAAGCAATTTGGACTTTACAACCCTATGGAAAAAATGTCTCAAGATGGAATAGGAACATTAGCGTATCGAGATTCGTGGGATTTATTTGATCAAATGATGTTGTCTGAACCATATATTAGAAAAGATTTTAGCTCTTGGTCATTCTGGAAAGCTGGAGTTTACAACAAACCTTTTTTAATTAACAAAGAAGGACCTTGGAAAGGATACCCATTAAGAAATTCTAATGGAGTTCCTGGATTTAGTGATCACTTCCCAGTTTATTTATACATTGCAAAAGAAGTAAAATAGAAAACAAAGCATTTTTAAAAAGGTTAGTTCTGATAAATATCATAGCTAACCTTTTTTATTTTTAGTAACTTTACTTTTTATTTATTATAATATGGCAATAGCAAAACCTTTTAATTTAACAAAGTGGATTGAAGATAATAGATACCTTTTAAAACCACCTGTTGGAAATAAAAATTTATATATAGATTCAGGTGATTATATTGTCATGATAGTTGCTGGTCCAAATGCAAGAAAGGATTATCATTATAACGAAACAGAAGAATTGTTTTATCAGCTTGAAGGTGAAATTACCGTTTACATTCAAGATGAAGGAAAAAAAAGAGTGATGAAATTAAAAGCAGGAGATATGTATTTACATCCTGCTAAAGTTCCGCATTCTCCAGCGAGGTCTAAGAATTCTATTGGATTAGTTATAGAAAGAAAAAGAAATCATTTAAAAGTTAAAGATGGTTTGTTATGGTATTGTGATAATTGTAATGAAAAATTGCATGAGGTTTATTTTGAACTAAATGATATTGAAAAGGATTTCTTAAGTCATTTCAAAGATTTTTATAATTCTGAAGAAAAGCGTACATGCAAAAAATGTGGAACAATAATGGATACTGATGAAAGATTTATTTCTAAAGAATCATAGGTTTTAATGCTCTTTTTTTAATCTCATTAATATTCAATATATTTGCACAAATATAACAAAAACAAGAAAAAAAGTTAAATATGTCTACAATAGCACAACAATTTGGAATGCAAGAAGCTTTAGCACAATTAGGTGTAAAAGCAATAAATGAAGGAACTTCTACAGGAAGTGAGTGGTTTTCAAATGGAGAATTAATCGAAAGTTATTCACCAGTTGATGGTCAATTAATAGGAAAAGTAAAAGCGACTACGGCTGAGGATTATGAAAGAGTAATGCAAAGCGCAACTGCTGCATTTAAAACATTTAGAGCAATGCCTGCTCCTCAAAGAGGAGAAATTGTACGTCAATTTGGAAATAAATTAAGAGAATTAAAAGAGCCATTAGGAAAATTAGTTTCTTATGAAATGGGTAAATCTTTACAAGAAGGTTATGGAGAAGTTCAAGAAATGATTGACATCTGTGATTTCGCTGTAGGTTTATCTCGTCAATTAAATGGACAAACAATTCCTTCAGAGCGTCCAGGTCACGTTATGAGAGAACAATGGCATTCAATAGGTGTTGTTGGTATTATATCAGCGTTTAACTTTCCAGTTGCTGTTTGGGCTTGGAATACTGCTTTAGCATGGATTTGTGGTGATGTTTGTGTATGGAAAGCTTCAGAAAAAGCACCTTTATGTTCAGTTGCATGTCAAAATATTATTGCAGATATTTTAAAAGCAAATAATTTACCTGAAGGTATTTCATGTATCATTAACGGAGATTATAAAGTAGGTGAAATGATGACTACTGATACACGTATCCCATTAATTTCTGCTACAGGTTCTACTAGAATGGGAAGAATTGTTGGTAAAACAGTTGCAGAGCGTTTTGGTAAATCATTATTAGAATTAGGTGGAAACAACGCTATTATCATTACTCCAACAGCCGACTTAAAAGTAGTTGTTCCTGGCGCTGTATTTGGCGCTGTAGGAACTGCAGGTCAAAGATGTACTTCAACAAGAAGATTAATTATTCACGAATCGGTTTACGATAAAGTAAGAGATGCAATCGTTGGTGCTTACGGACAATTAACTATTGGAAATCCATTAGATCAAAAAAATCATATTGGACCGCTTATCGACAAAGATTCTGTAAATACGTATTTAGCAGCAATTGAATCAGCTAAAGCAGAAGGAGGAAAAGTATTAGTTGAAGGAGGAGTTCTTTCAGGAGAAGCGTATGAATCTGGATGTTATGTAAAACCTGCAATTATTGAAGCTGAAAACCATTTCAAAATTGTACAACATGAAACATTTGCTCCTGTTTTATACTTAATGAAGTATTCTGGAGATGTAGAGAACGCAATTGAAATTCAAAATGGAGTTGCTCAAGGTTTATCTTCTGCAATTATGACAAACGAAATGAAAGAGGCTGAAAAATTCTTGTCATTTGCAGGTTCAGATTGTGGTATTGCAAACGTAAATATAGGTACTTCAGGTGCTGAAATTGGTGGTGCATTTGGTGGTGAAAAAGAAACTGGTGGTGGACGCGAGTCTGGTTCTGATGCTTGGAAAGTATATATGAGAAGACAAACGAATACCGTTAACTATTCTGATCAATTGCCTTTAGCGCAAGGAATTAAGTTTGATTTATAATTTTCAAACGAGAGAAAAATAAAAAGCCTGCTAAATTTTAGCAGGCTTTTTTTAGTGTCATAATTTATTTACTTCGTTTTCTTCACGTACTGTGTTAAAATAACAATATGTTGGTTTTCAACACGACCTTCAATATGTTCAGCATTATCCCAAACTAATTTTATGTTGTGTACTGCAGCACCTCGTTTTGCCGTGAATCCTGCACCTTTTACATCTAAATCTTTAATTAGAACTACAGAATCTCCATCTTGCAATACTACTCCATTACTGTCTTTGTGAATGATTTTATTTTCATCTTCTTCTTCACCTTCTCCAGTAGCTTTTGCCCATTCTAATGCTTCTTCATCTAAGTACATCATATCTAACATATCATGGTTTTTTAAACGCGCAAGCATTCTCCAGGCTACAATCTGAACTGGTAAATTTTCATTCCACATACTGTCATTTAAACAATGCCAATGAGTAGCGTCCATGTTTTCATGATTCTCAATTTGGTCTACACAGATTTTACAGGCTAAAATAGATTGTTCTAAGCTTTCAGTTTGGTTTGGAGCAACATTAAACACAACTAAGTCGTGTTCGTTTCCACACAATTCACATTTGGAGTTACTTCTGTCTTTTAATTTTTTTTCAATTACACTCATGGCTTATAAATTAAAACTTGTACCTATTGACAAGTTGAATTGATTATTATAATTTTCAAAGCCTTGTACATTTTGGTCATATTGAGCAATAGGAAATTGAATCTCAGAATAAACACCAAAACCATCGGTAAAATAATAACGAGCTCCCATATGTGCTCCAAAATTTTTCAAGCCAATATTTAGTCCAGGATAAACATCAAATTTATCTTCTATTCCAAAAACATCGGCAATATTAGCATTGAATCGTGCTCTTAAATCAAAACGTTCATCTATATTCGGTTTGTCTCCAGCAATATCTTCTACTCCTAATAAATAAATAGAAGAAAAACCTACGGACATGTTTGTACCAATACCATAATCTAAAGAACCAGTAACCCCTGTTCCGTGATCTTGTATATTTGCTCCAATATGAAGTTTTAAATCGCCTTTTCCGGTAAAAACTTGAGCATTTGTTATGCTAGAAAATAAGATAGCTAATAATAAATTTTTTTTCATTTTGATGAATTTATTTTAGTGCAAAGATAAAACATATTATTAATTACGACCTGTCTCATTAGGATATAAAAGATTTAAAGGTTGACTTTGCCAGTATTCTTTAGTTTCAATATTTAAAACGGTTAGAGGGCCCTTAAATGCTGCACCAGTATCAATGTTCCAAATGCAAGCTTTATTTATAGGAACTGTTTTATTAATTCTTGTAACTGGGGTATGACCAATGAAAATTTCTTTATAAAGTTTAAATCTTTTTGGGTATAACTCATCTTCAAAAGAAATACTCGGGTTTAAAGACAAAGCTGTTTCCCAAAGTGTTCTGTCCCAATAGAAAAGAGGTTTAAAATATTCAAAATTTACTCCTTTTAAATTTGTAAAACCCGCATGAATAAAAAGACGATTTTCATCATCGATATAAAAATCTCTTAATTTTTCTAAAAAGAAAATGTGTTTTTGAAGTTGACTTGGTGTAACTTTTTCATAGGCCTTAACAGTTGATTGTCCACCATGTTTAAACCACTCCTCATTGTAGGTTTTTGTTTTCAAGTACTTTAAAAGTAAATCATCGTGGTTACCTTTTATAAAAACACAATTATAGTTTTCATTTAATTGAATTAAATAATCAATTACTTGAGGAGATTCACTCCAACCATCAACGTAATCACCTAAAAAGATTAATTGATCTGAAGTAATTGGTTTAATTTTATTTAGTACTTCTTGTAAAGCTTTTAAGCCTCCGTGAATATCTCCTATTACAAATTTTCTCATATTGCTGCATAATATTTCCTCAAAAATACATATAAAAGCGAACCCAATTTAAATGGTTTAACAAAAAGCACCAATTAATTATTATATTTCATTTTCCTAATGACCCTCATAACTTCTTTAAATGAAGAATAAGAATTATTGTCAAACTTTTTTAAATAAGGTTTAGATTCTATCAATAAATCTTTTGCTTCGCCAAAACCATTTAAAAAACAAATCATAAATACATAAGGGAGGTTTTCTAAATCTTTTATGTCGTTTAAATTTAATGAGATTCCTTTTTTTAACTTATTTAAAATTGCCACATTTGAATTATAAATGTGGTGCAGCATTTTTTTATTATACTGAGGTGGTTTAAATAACAATTCGGTATTTATTTTATAGTATCCATTATCAAAAAAAGTAATTGTAACTTTTTCTAAGGGGTAATAACTTGTTTTATCGTTTATCCCTAATGCAACATATTCAGTAATAGTAAACGAATCATCATCAAAATAGATACTTACATCATCTTGAGCAGAATAGAATAATTTAATTTGTTCGTTAATAAGTTCTATATCAACTCTTGAGTAAAATGTTTGATCTCGTACTTTCTTTTTTACTCCACTCCAGCACACAACAAATAATTCTTTAAAAATATTATATTCAGAATGTAAGTCTTTATGTTTAACATTTACAAACTCTAAAACACCATCTAAAGTATTTTTTATACTGTTTCTTGAATTGTTTTCAATACTAATAACAGTTTCAGTGTTAATTTTTGAAAAAGCTATTTTTTCTTCTGTTGGAATTGAGTTACTTCCTCTTCTTACAAAAACTGTATTAGCAGGTATTGTATGAATTCCTTTTTTAAAATAAGAAACAGAGTTTTTTGCTTTAATTGTAACAAGGCCTAACACTTTTTCTTTACTTAACATAGGAAAAGGAACATTTTCATATTGAATTTTAGGAGGGTTTTCAAGAAATGCATTTACCAAATTTTGAATTCTACTATCATCATAAAAATCTACTCCAGTAATTTCATTAGATTCGTCTTCAACACCTACAACGATGTAAGAATTATTTGCAGGATTAGAGTTTGAAAGTGCACAAATGTGTTTTAAAAATTTTGATTTTCCCTCTCTAGTATGTAGGTTTAATTGACGTTTTTTATCATAGAAACTATTCTCATCATTGTGAGTAAGTAAATTCTTTATTAATAAACGCTTATTAATCATTAAAAAACATATTATTTCTTAAAAATATAAAACAAAATCATAAAACACTCCTAAAATAAGTAATTGTTAATTTTTTTAACGGTATATTAACAATGAAGTAGTAAATAAATTTACAATTTTGAAATGTTAATATTTTTTTGAAAATTTGACCCCAAAAAACAATAAAAATGGAAGAAAATACTGCAGCAATTGATATTCGTGCGATTAATGAAAAGATAGAAAAAGAAAGTGCATTTGTTGATTTATTAACCATGGAAATGAACAAAGTAATCGTTGGTCAAAAATATATGATTGAAAGATTACTTATTGGATTACTAGGACAAGGGCATATTTTGTTAGAAGGTGTGCCGGGTTTGGCTAAAACATTAGCAATTAATACACTATCACAAGCGGTTCAGGGTTCTTTTAGCAGGGTTCAGTTTACACCAGATTTATTACCTGCAGATGTTGTAGGTACAATGATTTATAGCGTAAAAGAAAACGATTTTACTATTAAGAAAGGACCAATTTTTGCAAATTTCGTCTTAGCTGATGAAATCAATCGTGCACCAGCAAAAGTACAATCTGCTCTTTTAGAGGCAATGCAGGAAAAGCAAGTTACTATTGGAGACACTTCTTTTAAGTTAGATAAACCATTTTTAGTAATGGCAACACAAAATCCTGTTGAGCAAGAAGGAACTTACCCTTTGCCTGAAGCTCAAATGGACCGTTTTATGTTGAAAACAGTTATTGATTATCCAAAAATGGAAGACGAACGATTAGTTATTCGTCAAAACCTAAATGGTGAATACAATAAAGTTAACCCTGTTGTTTCTGTTGATCAAATTCTAAGAGCACAACAAGCAGTTCGCGAAGTTTATATGGATGAGAAAATTGAAAAATACATACTAGATATTATTTTCGCTACTCGTTATCCTGAAAAGTACAATTTAGAAAATTTAAAGCCATTAATTAGTTTTGGTTCTTCTCCTCGTGGAAGTATTAATTTGGCTGTAGCGGCTAAATGTTATGCTTTTATTAAAAGAAGAGGTTATGTTATTCCAGAAGATGTTCGCGCAGTTGTTCACGATGTATTACGACATAGAATTGGAATTACTTATGAAGCAGAAGCCGAAAATGTAACTTCAGTTGATATTATCAATAAAATTGTAAACGAAATCGAAGTACCATAAAAAGTAATTAGTTTCTAGTAATTAGATATTAGCCTTTTGCTTTTACTAATCACTAACTACCAACTACTAATCACTAAAAAAATGGATACCAAAGAAATTCTAAAAAAAGTTCGAAAAATTGAAATTAAAACCCGAAGATTGAGCGATCATATTTTTTCGGGAGAATATCATACGTCTTTTAAAGGAAGAGGGATGACTTTTTCTGAAGTTAGACAATATCAATATGGCGATGATGTAAGAGCAATTGATTGGAATGTTACAGCTCGTTATAACGAACCTTTTGTAAAGGTTTTTGAAGAAGAACGTGAATTAACTATGATGTTAATGGTTGATTGTAGTGGTTCGGAGATATTTGGAACTAAAAACCAATTTAAAAACGAAATTATTACTGAAATTGCTGCAACTTTAGCGTTTTCTTCTACACAAAATAATGACAAAGTAGGTTTGATTTTATTTTCAGATCAAATAGAATTATTCATTCCTCCCAAAAAAGGTAAATCACACGTTTTAAGAATAATTAGAGAACTCATCGAATTTCAGCCAAAAAGCAGAAAAACTGATTTAACACAGGCTTTAAAGTTTTTATCTAGTGTTATGAAAAAGAAAGCTATTGTGTTTTTAATTTCAGACTTTATGGTTAACGATTATGAAAAAACACTAAAAATTGCTGCAAAAAAACATGATTTAACAGGTATAAGAGTTTATGACGAAAGAGAAAAATCAATTCCTAACTTAGGAGTAGTAAACATGATTGATGCTGAAACAGGAGAAACTATTTTGGTGGACACCAGCTCTAAAAGTGTTCGTTTAGCTTACGAAAAAGAATATGCAGATAATGTAAAATATTTTTCAGAAATGTTTTCTAAATCAGGTGCAGGTGTTTTAAGTTCAAGGGTAGATGAAAGTTATGTTACCAAATTATTAGGCTATTTTAAAGCAAGAAATTAAAATGTTAAAAAGAATACTTCTATATTTTTTATTTATTTCATCGTTTGTAAATGCGCAATCGATAATATCTTCTGTAGATTCTACTCAAATAAAAATTGGATCTCAGTTCAATTTAACTATTAAAGCTAATGTTTCTAAAACGGATAAAGTTGTTTTTCCCGAAGGAAAATTTTTAGGCTCTTTAGAAGTATTAGAATCATATCCAATTGATTCTATAAAGATAAATGACAAATTAGAATTAATTAAAAAATATGGTTTAACACAGTTTGATTCTGGAAGATACGTAATTCCTAAGTTAGCAGTAGTTATTAACAACAAAACATTTAGAACCGACTCTTTTTCGGTTGTTGTAAATGATGTTGTTGTTGACACGATTAAACAACAAATGTTTGATATTAAACCTATTATTAAAGTAGAAAAACCTACAAGTTATTGGTGGTTATATGCTATTTTAATTTTAATTGGTTTGGCATTAATTGGTTACGGAGCTTATTATTTCGTTAAGAAAAAGCAAACTAAAAAGAATGAAGCAGAAGCTATTTTATTTGCTTCACCAATTGAAAAAGCGATAGCGGAATTAGAGGTTTTAGAAAAGAAATCACTTTGGCAAAAAGGAGAAACAAAAGCGTATTATTCTGAACTTACAGATATAACTCGTAACTATATAGAAGAAGCAATTGAAATTCCTGCAATGGAAAGCACTTCAAATGAATTGTTTGATGCTTTAAAAATTTCAGCTCGTCAAAAAAACATAAAAATTAGTGCCGATACTCTTGCTAAATTTAAAAGAGTTATGGAAACATCAGATTTGGTAAAATTTGCTAAGTCAAAACCATTAGATTTTGAAATAGAGAATGACAAAAACACTATTAATACTTTTTTAATTTCATTAGATAAAGCTATTCCAAGAACTGAAGAAGAAACAGAAAATTTATTTACAGAAGAGTTAAAACGTAAAAAAGAACGTTCTCAAAAACTGCAACGTATTTTCATCCCATTAACCCTAATTGCTATTATTCTGTCTGTAGTCCTTGTATTTTTAGGAGTTACAAAAGGAGTAGATTTCTTAAGAGATAATATAATTGGTCACAGCACAAAATCAATGTTAGATGACCAATGGGTAACTTCAGATTATGGAGATCCTGCAATAATTATTTCAACTCCCAAAGTATTATCTAGAAATACCGATCCTCGCATTTTAAATAATTTACCCGAAAATGTAAAAACAACAAGTACTTTCTTTTACGGAAGTTTATTCGATAACTTTTCGGTTATATTAAGTACTACTTCATTTAAAGATTCTGTTCAAGGTTCATTAGATATGGTTTTAGAACAAGATTTAAAACAATTAGAATCATTTGGAGCTAAAAATGTAGTTGTAAATACTAGCGATTTTGAAGATCCAAAAGGGTTAACAGGAAAAAAATCGGAAGGAACATTTACAATTCTTGATCCAATTTCTAAAGAAGATATTAAAATGTATTATTCAATTTTAGTTTTTTCTCAAGGAAAAGGAATTCAAGAATTAATATTAGTGCATAAACTTGAAGATGAAAATGCAGCAGAGATAATGAAAAGAATTATTGAATCAATTGAGTTAAGAAAAGCAATACAATAATGAAGAACATAACATTTTTACATCCTGAATTTTTTTGGTTGTTTTTGGTTCTTCCAATTGCAATTGCTTGGTATTCGTTTACACATAAAAAACAACGTGCAACACTTAAAATAAGTTCAACAAAATCATTCAAAGGCAGCGCAACTCTAATAGCTAAGCTACAACCATTATTATTCGTTTTACGAATATTAGCTTTAAGTGCAATTATTGTAGCCTTAGCAAGGCCAAGAAGTGTAGATGTTTCTTCAAAGTCAAGAACTACAAAAGGAATTGACATTGTTATGGCAATTGATGTTTCAGGTAGTATGTTAGCAAAAGATTTAAAGCCAAACCGTTTAGAAGCTTTAAAAAGAGTGGCTGCAGAATTTGTTGAAGATAGAATTAACGATAGAATTGGTTTGGTAGTTTATGCTGGTGAAAGTTATACAAGAACTCCAGTTACATCTGATAAAACGGTAATTCTTCAGTCGTTAAAAACAGTAGAATATGACGATTCAATTATTGCCGATGGAACAGGAATTGGTGTAGGTTTAGCAACTGCGATTAATAGAATTAAAGACAGTAAAGCAAAAAGTAGAATCATTATTTTATTGACTGATGGAGTAAATAATTCAGGAACTATTGATCCAAGAATGGCTGCTGATATTGCAAAAGAATACGGAATTAAAGTATATACTATTGGAATTGGAACTAACGGAATGGCTCCCTTTCCTTATGCAAAAGCTCCAAATGGGAAGTTCTTGTACCAAAATATGAAAGTAGAAATAGACGAAAAATTAATGAAGGAAATTGCCAAAACTACTGATGGAAAGTATTTTAGAGCAACAAGTAATGCTAAATTAAAAGAGATTTATACCGAAATTAATAAACTAGAAAAAACGGAAGTTGAAGAAAAAAAATATTTCAATTATGATGAGAAATACCAACCATTAGTTTGGCTTGCATTACTCTTATTATTTGTTGAGATTCTTTTAAAGAACACTATTTTCAAAGGTTTAGTTTAAATTAGAAATTGAAACGATGTATCATCAATTAGAAAACCCACAATATTTATACTTACTATTAATAATACCATTATTAGTAGTTGTTTTCTTGTTTCAATTATATTGGAGAAGGAAGAAAAGAGCAGAATTTGGTGATTTAGAATTGGTTCAACGATTAAGTCCAGAAGCTTCTAGTTTTAAACCAGTTTTAAAGTTTGTAACCTTATCACTCGCTTTAGTTGCCATAATTATTGCTCTGGTAAATCCAAAAATTGGGACTAAAATGGAAACAGTAAAACGTCAAGGAATTGATATTGTTTTCGCTTTAGATATTTCAAAAAGTATGTTGGCCGAAGATATTGCTCCTAATCGTTTAGATAAATCAAAACAGTTAATTTCTAATATTATTAGTACATTAGGTAATGATAGAGTTGGAATTGTAGGTTATGCGGGAAGTGCATATCCGGTTTTACCAATGACAACTGACTACAGCATTGCCAAAATGTATTTGCAAAACATGAATACAAACATGGTTTCTTCACAAGGAACAGCTTTGAATGATGCTATTCGATTATCAGAAACATATTTTGACGCTGTTGATACAAGTAAGTTAATCATATTAGTTTCAGACGGAGAAGATCATGGAGCAGATTCTGATGCAGGAAGTGAATTAGCGAAAGAAAAAGGAATAAAAATAATTACTATTGGTGTAGGTACAGAAAGTGGTGGGCCTATTCCAATCAAAAATGAAAGCGGTTCACTATCAGAATACAAAAAAGACAGTAAAGGTGAAACGGTTATTACCAAATTAAATACTGGTATTTTAGAGAAAATTGCTAAAAGCACTAACGGAGGTTATATTTCTGGAAACAACACAAAAGAGGCATTAGATAGATTGAAAAATGCAATGGATAATATTGAAAAGACAGAGTTTGAAACAGAACAAATTGCAGAATATCAAACTCAATATCAATGGTTTTTAGCAATTGCTTTTTTCTTAATATTAATTGATATTTTCTTTTTTGAAAAGAAAACGGCTTGGATTCAAAAACTAAATTTATTTAATAATAAGTAAGATGGAAAAGATAACAGTAGCTTTAGTTTTGTTTATTACATCAGTACTTTTTAGTCAAAATAAAGACCAAAATTTATACGATGGAACAACTGCTTTTGAAGTAAAAGAATATGTGAAATCCGAATCAAATTTAAGAGTTTCACAATCTAATAATGTAGATAAAAAAGCAATTGCAAATTACAATTTAGGAAACAGTATTTACCGCCAAAATCAACCTTCAGAAGCTAAATATAAGTTTGCTTCTGCAATAGAGACTGCGAAAACCAAAGAAGAAAAACACAAAGCATATCATAATTTAGGCAACACTTTCATGTTGGAAAAAAATTATCAAGGCGCAGTAGATGCTTATAAAAACGCATTACGTAATAATCCACTTGATGATGAAACACGTTATAACTATGCTTTGGCAAAGAAAAAATTAAAAGAGAATCCACCGCCTAAAGACGATAAGAACAAAGATAAAAATAAGGAAAAGGATAAAGATAAAAAAGATAAGAATCAAGATAAAAAAGACGACGAAAAAAACAATAAAGACGACAAAAAAGAAGGCGAAAATAAAAAAGATAAAAAAGACAAAGGAGATGAAGATAAAAAAGATCAACCTAGTCCAAAACCTTCAGGAGCGAATAAACAACAAATTGAAAATTTATTGAATGCAGTAAATAATTCTGAACAAAAAATACAAGATAAAATTAACGCTAAAAAGGTAAAAGCAAGTCCAATTACAAACGAAAAAGATTGGTAGAAAGATATAGAAATCTACGCGATTGATAAAATGAAAAAGACAGTAATATTTATAGCCCTCTTTTTAACTTCCTTACTTCAAGCTCAAGTAAAATTTGAGACTAAAGTAAGTAAGAGCTCTGTTGGTTTAAACGAAAGAATTCAAGTTTCTTTTTCGGTAAATGAAGATGCAGACAACTTTCAAGCCCCAGATTTCGATGGTTTTAATTTGGTCGGAGGACCGTTTCAATCTAGAAATTTTTCATGGGTTAATGGCGTAAAATCATTTAGCCTTAGTTATTCTTATGTATTACAACCTAACCGTAAAGGAGTTTTAACAATTAAACCTGCTGAAATAGAATATAATGGTGAAATCATTAAATCAGCTCCCATAAAAGTAACGGTAACCGATGCTGTTCCAGTTCCAAAAGACCCAAATAGCCCAGACTATGTTGCTGGTGAAGGGGTTCATTTAGTAGCTGAAATTTCCAACTCAAATCCATACGTAAACGAACCTCTAACAGTTGTTTATAAATTATACTTCGACCCCAGATTTATTATTCGAAATGTAAAAGAACTCGAAAAACCCAAGTATAATGGCTTTTGGAGTCAACACATCGACATTCAAAAGTTAGAAGCTGTTGAGGCTACTTATAACGGTCAAGATTATGCAATGGTTGTGTGGAGAAAAGTTATTTTATACCCATTAGAAGCAGGTAATAAACCAATAGAGCCTTTATCAATAAATTTAGAAATTCAAGTTCCTTCTGGTAGAAGAAATATATTTGGACAGCAATCGTATCAATTAACGACCAAAACAGTTACGGCTGGTTCAAAAACCATTAATGTAAAATCGCTTCCCGAAAATGGTAAGCCTGCTGACTTTAAAGGCGCTGTGGGTAATTTTACATTTAAAGTAAAACCATCAAAAACAAAGTTAAAAACAGGCGAATCGTTAGACTTAGAAATAGCTGTTTCGGGTAATGGAAATTTAAAATTATTTGATTTACCAAAAACCGAGTTCCCAAGTGCTTTTGAAGTATTTGACCCACAACATAAAGAAGAAGTAAAAACTCCTTTATCTGGAATGAACGGTAAAATTTCGGATACTTATACAATTGTTCCTCAGTTTAAAGGAAAATATACTATTCAACCTATAACTTTCAGTTACTTTGATTTAGGTTCAAAAACCTATAAAATAATAACTTCTGAAGAAATTACGATAGATGTTTTAGATAATCCAAATTTTACAGCAAATTCAAATGCAGTTGCATCTAATAAAAAAGAAGTTATTAAAAATAACGTTTTCCAATTCATAAAATTAAATTCTAAATTTGAGTCGGTTACTAAAAAAGATTTCTTAGGTTCAAATTTGTTCTATTCTTTACTTTTTGCGCCTTTACTTTTAATTCCAATTGTCATTTTAGCGAAGAAGAAAAAAGAAGCTATCGATGCAGATGTTTTTGGTAATAAAGTAAAAAGAAACAACCGTCTGGCTAAGAAATTCCTAGCAGATGCTAAAAAACAAATGGGTAATAAAGTACCTTTTTATATGGCAATGGAAAAAGCATTACACAATTTCTTGAAGGCAAAATTACACATTGAAACTTCAGAAATGAGTAAAGAAAATATTCAAGAAATGTTACACGAAAAACAGGCAAATGAAAATGATGTAGCACAATTTATGCAATTAATGAACGATTGCGAGTTTGCTCGTTATACGCCGTCATCTGATGTAGCAATGCAAAAAGATTACGACAAAGCTGTTGAAATAATTTCTGACCTTTCAAAACAACTATAATATGAAGACTATACTAAAAAGCATTGTTTTTATTTTACTTTCAACAGTTGTTTTTGCAAACGAATCTGACGAAGTAAGCAAAGCTTTTGCTAATGCAAACGAATTGTATAAAAAAGAAAATTACAAAGCAGCAGCAACTAAATATGAGTTTATTCACGATAATTTAAAAGTAGAATCTGCCGAATTGTATTTCAATTTAGGAAACTGCTATTACAAACTAGACAAACTAGCGCCAGCGATTTATAATTTTGAAAAAGCGCTATTATTCAACCCAAATGATGAGGTTGTTAAAACCAATTTAGAATTTGCACAAAAAAAAGCCATTGATGATATTAAAACTGTTCCAGAAGTGGGTATTTCAAAAGCCATTTATGCTTTTGTAGTCACATGGCATTACGATTCATGGGCTTGGGCTGCAGTAGTTATGTCGTTATTGTTTTTACTTTCTTTTTTAGGGTATTACTTTGGGAATACAACAGTAATTAAACGAATATTCTTTACTGGAATGTTTGTGTTTTTAGTTGGGATTTTAATCACCGTTTCAGCGGCTTTTTTACAAAAACAAAACGATGTAAAAACAAAACCTGCCATTGTATTCAGTTCTGCAGTTAATGTAAAAGCAGAGCCCAAAAGCAGCTCAGAAGACGTGTTGGTTTTACACGAAGGAACAAAAGTATTTGTTTTGGAAACCTTAGATAATTGGAAAAAAATTCAATTGACAGATAAAACCCAAGGTTGGATAGAAAAAGACGCAATTAAGGAGTTGAAGTTAGAGTAATCAGTTTACAGCGTTTAGTTTCAGATAAAAATCTATTTACTTTCATCTTTCTTCTGTTCACTGTCAATTGTCAACTGAACACCCATCTCATACCATTCTTCAATTTGCGGATATACAAACGCAGAAATCTCTTTTGTAGGGTTGTAAAAAATAGATTCGTCAAGCGTTTCTTGTTTTACCAGCATATTGTTTACATTGACTTTTTCGAATAATAAAATAACAATACTCAAAGCTAATATGGTTTTTAAAACACTAAATCCAGCACCTGCTAATCGGTTTATCCAACCTAAATAAGCAAAATCAACAATTTTAGTCAGCAACTTAGCCGAAAGATGAATTACAATTACAACAACAATAAAGGTTAAGGCAAAAGCAGTTATTTCTATGTATTTTGGATCCCAACTTACTTTTGTTTCTATCACAGCTCTTACAATATGCGAAAATTTTATGGCTACAAAAATTCCAACAACTAAAGCAATAAGTGATGCAATTTCAACAAAAAGTCCATTTTTTAACCCTTTGTAAATGGCGTAAGCTAATAATGCAGCGAAAACAATATCAATAAAACTCATCTATTTTGTCTTTGAAAAAAACAAAGATAAAAGAATTATAGTAAGTCAACATTTCAGTTGTTATCTTTGCATGAATATTGAAGTGTGATTAGGAAAATACCTAAAAAATTAAAAAATGTCAAGAGACGAACAACTTAAAGAACGCTGGGATAAAGTAGTAAAATTACTTTCTGATAAATTTGCCGATGGCGATGTATTAGATCTAGACGCTATTATATATTTAATTGGAGTACAAGAGTTAGGAAAATTCAATGCTGAGTTTAAAAAGGACGAAAAAATAAACTTAATGCATATTGCAATATGTAGAGTTTTAGAGCCTTATGGGTACTATGAATTTGAATATTTCGATAACGAAGGCTGGCCTCATTATGCGGTAAAAGAACAATTGCCACCTCTAAAAGCCGGTGAGCAATCTATTTTGATGAAAGATGCTATAGTAAGCTATTTCATAGAAAAAGAATTAATTGACTAGTTAGTAATTAATAAACTAATTACGAATCACTTTTAACTAATCCGTAAAAAAGATTAAATTTGCATCTTTATAAGCAAGAACGATGATTGATCAGATTAAAAAACACATTGAAGAAGTAAACGCTTTTCAAGCCGATAATAAAGAAAGAATAGAAGAGTTTAGAATTAAATTTTTAGGAAGCAAAGGCCTTTTAAAAGAGTTATTTGCCGAATTTAAAAATGTTCCAAACGAAATGAAAAAGGAATTCGGACAAGTAATTAATCAGTTGAAAACTTCTGCAGAAGAAAAAGTTGCGTTTTTACAAGATCAAATTGAAAGTAAGGAAGAATCTAAAGGAATTTACGGCGATTTAACGCGTCCTGGTTATCCATTAGAATTAGGATCTCGTCATCCAATTTCATTAGTAAAAAATCAAATTATTGATATCTTTTCAAATGTAGGTTTCAACGTTTCTGAAGGTCCAGAAATTGAGGACGATTGGCATAATTTTACTGCGTTAAACTTGCCAGAATATCACCCAGCGCGTGATATGCAAGACACTTTCTTTATTCAAACAAATCCAGATACGTTATTGCGTACGCACACATCATCTGTGCAAGTACGTTACATGGAAAACAATAAACCACCTATTAGAACTATTTCTCCAGGTAGGGTTTTCCGTAATGAAGCAATTTCTGCTCGTTCGCATTGTATTTTCCATCAAGTAGAAGGATTGTATATTGATAAAGACGTTTCTTTTGCCGATTTAAAACAAACGTTATTGTACTTTACTAAAGAAATGTTCGGAAAGTCAAAAATTCGTCTAAGACCTTCTTACTTTCCATTTACAGAACCAAGTGCTGAAATTGATATTTATTGGGGTTTAAAAACAGAAACTGATTATAGAATTACAAAAGGTACAGGTTGGTTGGAAATTGGAGGTTGTGGAATGGTTGACCCAAATGTTTTAAAAAACTGCGGAATCAATCCAGAAGAATATTCAGGATTTGCTTTTGGTATGGGAGTAGAGCGTATAGCAATGCTTTTACATCAAATTGGAGATATTAGAATGTTTTTTGAAAACGATGTGCGATTCTTACAACAATTTAAGTCAAGTATCTAAAATGAAAGCAGATATAATTATACCAAAAGTAGAAAACGTTCATGTTGTAGCTATACAAGAATGGAGCGATGATTTCCAAGAAAATTGTTGGTATGCCTATTTGTTAAATGCTACAAATGAAACTTTAGAAATGGCAATGGTTGTTTCTCGTGCTTATGGTTTAATTGACGGAGAACAAAGAAATACAATGTCTTTACGACATGCATTTGCAAAAGTAGAACCTCAAACAGCAGTAAGAATTGAATTCCTTGAGAATAATTTATTACAATTGAATAATGAATTCATGTTGTCTTATTTTATCGGTAACAAAATGTTCGATAAAAAATTTATTTTTAAAACCAATTCTATAAACGAAAAAGGCCAATCCGATTTGCCTGTTATTAAAAAGCGTGGCGTAATGGCGGTGTAAATTATAAAATAGAATTGCTAAACTCATATTAATTCCTCAATTTTATAGTTTATTTAAAACTACAAAATGAGGAATTTTCTTTTTTCTATCCTTTTTATAACAAGCGCTTCGTTTGCACAAGATTTTGCTAAATACGTAAACCCATTTATTGGAACAGGCGGACACGGACATACTTTTCCAGGAGCAACTGTTCCTTATGGAATGGTTCAATTATCTCCAGATACTCGAATCGATGGAAGTTGGGACGGTTGTTCGGGTTATCATTATTCAGATAATTTAATTTATGGCTTTTCGCACACGCATTTAAACGGAACTGGAGTTTCTGATTATGGTGATATCATGTTGATGCCAACAATGGGTAAGCCTATCGTTGATAATAAAGAATATTCGTCTACTTTTTCGCATACCAGCGAAAAAGCTTCAGCTGGTTTTTATTCGGTAAAGTTAGACAAACACAATATCGATGTTCGTTTGACAACTTCAACACGCGTTGGTTTTCACGAATATACTTTTAATAAAAAAGGTCAAGCAAATATTATTCTCGATTTAAATCATCGCGATAAATTATTAGAAGGAAGAATTCGAGTAATCGATGATAAAACAATTGAAGTCTTACGAAGAAGTGAAGCTTGGGCAAGAGATCAATATGTGTATGCCCGAATTGAATTTAATATGCCTTTTAAAGTTAATTTGGTAAAAGGAGAAAACACTAAGTTAGAGGGTTTATATAAAGGAACTGAACTTGCTTTAAGTTTTTCTAAGAATGTCAAAAAAGGAGAAAAAATTCTAGTAAAAGTATCGCTTTCGCCAACAAGTTATGAAGGTGCTAAATTAAACAGTTCAGAAATCAAACATTGGGATTTTGAAAAAGTTAAGAAAGATGCAGAAGCACTTTGGAATAAAGAATTATCTAAAATTGAGGTGACTTCTAATGATGAAGATAAGTTAGCCATTTTCTACACGGCTTTATACCATACGATGATGCAACCGAATATTGCACAAGATAAAGACGGAAAATATCGCGGTAGAGATAACCAAATTCACACTGCGGAGGGATTTGATTATTATACGGTTTTTTCGCTTTGGGATACGTTTAGAGCTGCGCATCCATTGTATACCTTAATTGATAAAAAACGAACTTCAGATTATATCAATACGTTTATTAAACAATACGAACAAGGTGGAAGATTACCCGTTTGGGAATTGGCTTCTAATGAAACCGATTGTATGATTGGCTACCATTCTGTTTCTGTAATTGCCGATGCAATGGTAAAAGGCATAAAAGGGTTTGATTACGAAAAAGCCTTTGAAGCAAGTAAAGCGTCTGCAATGCGCGATGTTTTAGGTTTAGAAGCCTATAAGAAATACGGATTCATTTCTATAGACGACGATCATGAAAGTGTTTCTAAAACCGTGGAATATGCGTATGACGATTGGTGTATTGCGCAAATGGCGATGCTTTTAGATAAAAAAGAAGATTATGAATATTTCATGAAGCGTTCACAAAGTTGGAAAAACCTTTTCGATTGGGAAACAGGCTTTATCAGACCAAAGAAAAATGGTGGTTGGGATAAACCTTTCGATCCAAGAGAAGTGAACAATAATTTTACAGAAGGAAACGCGTGGCAATATACTTTTTTTGTGCCTCATGATATTCAAGGTATGATTGAAGCCTATGGTGGAAAGGAAAAGTTTGAAGCTAAATTAGACGAAATGTTTAACAGCGAAAGCAAAACCACAGGAAGAGAACAAGTAGATGTTACGGGCTTAATTGGGCAATATGCACACGGAAACGAACCAAGTCACCACATGGCATATTTATACAATTATATTGGTAGGCCAGAAAAGACTAATGAAAAAGTAAAATACATTCTTGATAATTTCTACAAAAACACGCCAGACGGCTTAATAGGAAATGAAGATTGCGGACAAATGTCTGCTTGGTATGTGTTGAGTTCGATGGGTTTATATAATGTTACACCAGGAATAGGAGGATTTTGGGAAACTGTCATCCCTAATTTTGATAAAATAGTTGTTAAAGGTGAAGATAAACAAAGAAAAATAAATGAACCATTTCAAAATGTTTTGACAGATTTTGGTTTTGAAATGAATTTTGAAAACGAAGCGTATAATGAAGATTATGAAATTCTTTCATATACTGAAATAATACCCGTTCCAGTAATTGAAGCAGAAAGTAAATCTTTTAAAGACATAATGATGGTTCAGATTAAAGGTTCGAAACAATTTAACCAAAAAATTTATTATCGAATTCATGATGATTCAAAA
The DNA here is from genome assembly GCA_964559365.1 of uncultured Flavobacterium sp. Classification (GTDB taxonomy): domain Bacteria; phylum Bacteroidota; class Bacteroidia; order Flavobacteriales; family Flavobacteriaceae; genus Flavobacterium. Next base: position 2,314 of record CAZLGK010000023.1, on the reverse strand, counting down.
GAAGTTCCGCCATTTATTCCGTATTCTGAAGCATTTGAAATTAGTAAATCTTCAAAAATAGAAGCGTATATAGAAGAAATGGCTGGCGGAAAACCTCCAAGAAGCAACACAATTTCAGCACAATTCTTTAAAAAACCAAATAACTTTACAATCGAAATTAAATCGAAATTCAATTCGCAATACCATGCAGGTGGAGCAGAAGGTTTAATAGATGGAATATTTGGCAATGAAAATTGGCGAAAAGGCGAATGGCAAGGGTATCAAAACCAAGATTTTGAAGCACTAATTGACCTTAAGGAAACGAAAATTATCTCTAAAATAAGTTCAAATTACTTGCAAGATACACGTTCGTGGATATTGATGCCAACTAAAGTGGAGTATTACATTTCAGAAGACAATATCAAGTTTACAAAGATTGGAACTGTTGAAAATACAGTGGATCCAAAAGAATATGAAACTGTTATAAAGCCATTCGATTTAAAGTTTACAGCTCAAAAAGTAAGATATGTAAAAGTAATTGCAACTAATTTCGGAAAATTACCCGAATGGCACCAGGGATTTCCATCAAACGGAGATGCTTTTATTTTTATTGATGAGGTAACCATTAATTAATCTTTTATTGGAAAAACTAACGACCAAATAATAGAAATTACCAATATTCCGCCTACAACTCCTAATGAAACCATTGAAGAAATGTGAAAGAATGGCGCAATAATCATTTTAACACCTATGAAACTTAAAATAAGCGCTAATCCGTAATGTAATCGACTAAACATGTACATGAAGTTGGCTAAAAGAAAATAAAGCGAACGAAGCCCTAAAATAGCAAATATGTTTGAGGTGTATAAAATAAACGGATCATCTGGAGCAATGGCAAAAATAGCAGGAATACTGTCTACCGCAAAAAGTAAATCGGTAAACTCAACTATTGCAACAACTACCAATAATGGAGTAGCCATTTTTATCCCGTTTTGTATCGTGAAAAACTTATCTCCATCAAAATTAGGACTTACTTTAAATAACTTATGAATTAATTTTGAACCTGGACTTTTAGAAAAATCTTTGTCACCATCATCTTCTCCATGGCTAAACCATGATTTAATTCCTGCTACAATTAAGACTATACCAAAAATAGTTAGTAAATAATTAATTCTTACAAGATGACCAAAAAGCTCCATTTCTGGCAAATACGTATAATTTAATATCCAAACACCAGTAAAAATAAAGATAGCTCTAAAAAATAATGCTCCAAGAACTCCCCAAAATAACACTTTGTGTTGTGCTTCTTTAGCTACGTTAAAATAGCCAAAAACCAAAATAAAAACAAAAAGATTATCAACCGAAAGAGCCTTTTCTATCCAATATGCACCTTGAAATTGCATGAATTGTTCAGCACCTAAATAGTAATATATAATTCCACTAAATCCCATTGCTAATGAAATCCATGTAATAGACCAGATGGCTGCTTCTCTATTGGATATAGCATGACTCTTTTTGTTCAATACGCCTAAATCAAGTAACAACATTGCAATGATTACAATTGAGAATATTCCTAAAATTACAGGATGATTTATTAAATGGTCCATGGATTACTTTTTTGCAAATTTACAACATCATTTTTTCTTCTAGGCAAATATTGTTAATTATTTGAATGTCAACACATTACTTGTGTTTTGTGACACAAAAAAACAGACTAACTATTTGAAATACAAATTGTTAAGTCTGTTTAACTGTAAGATGACTAATTTCGAAAATAATTAATCTAATTTATCTGCTAATTTTTTAAATACAACTTTTGGTTCTTTACCTTCATATAATATAGCGTAAACCGCATCTATTATGGGTGTTTTAGCACCATGCTTTTGATTTAATAGGTAAGCGCTTTTAGTAGCATAATATCCTTCAGCAACCATACTCATTTCCATTTGTGCCGATTTAACAGTATATCCTTTACCAATCATATTTCCAAACATTCTATTTCTAGAAAAAACAGAATAACCAGTAACTAATAAATCACCTAAATATGCTGAATTATTAATGTTACGTTTCATTTTGTGTACTTTGCTAATGAATTTCTTCATTTCACGAATTCCATTACTCATCAAAACCGATTGAAAGTTGTCTCCATAGCCTAAACCGTGTGCAATACCAGCAGAAATTGCATAAATGTTTTTTAACATTGCAGCATATTCCGTTCCTATTATATCATCTGAAGTTTTGGTTTTAATATAATCTGAACTTACATTCTTAGCCATTATTTTAGCTTTTTCCTTATCACCACAAGCTAAAGTTAAATATGAAAGTCTTTCCATTG
>CAZLGK010000022.1:6995-24261 GCA_964559365.1 uncultured Flavobacterium sp. | reverse complement strand
ACGTTTGGTTATGATGATTCAATGAGAAGATATTTAGAGGCAACAGGGCGACAAGATGTTGTTAATGCTGCTGATAAAGTAGCTGATTATTTAACAGCTGATAAAGAAGTATATGCTAATCCTGAGCAATATTTTGACCAATTAATTGAAATTAATTTATCAGAATTAGAGCCTTATATTAACGGGCCTTTTACGCCAGATAGAGGAACACCAGTTTCTAAAATGAAAGAAGAAGCTGCTGCTAACGGTTGGCCAATAAAAGTAGAATGGGGATTAATTGGTTCTTGTACAAATTCTTCTTATGAAGATATGTCTAGAGCTGCTTCTATTGTAAGACAGGCTGTAGAACATGGAATTACTCCAAAAGCTGAGTTTGGTATTAACCCAGGTTCTGAACAAATTAGATTCACTATCGAAAGAGACGGAATTATAGCAGACTTTGAAAAAATGGGTACAAAAGTATTTACAAATGCTTGTGGGCCATGTATTGGTCAATGGGATAGAGAAGGTGCAGATAAACAAGAAAAAAACACAATTGTTCACTCTTTTAATAGAAACTTTTCTAAAAGAGCTGATGGTAACCCAAATACGCATGCGTTTGTAACTTCTCCAGAAATGGTTGCTGCTTTAGCAATTTCAGGAAGATTAGATTTCAATCCTTTAACAGATACTTTAATTAATGACAAAGGAGAAGAAATAATGTTAAAAACTCCTTATGGTGATGAATTGCCTAAAAGAGGTTTTGATGTTGAAGATGCAGGCTTTCAGGCTCCAGCTGAAGATGGAAGTGGAGTACAAGTTGTTGTTTCTCCAACTTCAGATAGATTGCAGTTATTAGAACCATTTAAACCTTGGGATGGGAAAAATATTAAAGGCGCTAAATTATTAATAAAAGCATTTGGAAAATGTACTACAGATCATATTTCTATGGCAGGCCCTTGGTTACGTTTCCGTGGTCACTTAGATAATATTTCAAATAACATGTTGATTGGTGCGGTAAATGCATTTAATCAAGCAACAAATAAAGTTAAGAATCAGTTAAGCGGTTCTTATGATGCTGTTCCTGCTGTGGCAAGAGCATACAAAGCGGCAGGAGTCCCTTCTGTAGTAGTTGGAGATCATAATTATGGGGAAGGTTCTTCTCGTGAGCATGCTGCAATGGAGCCTCGTTTCTTGGGTGTAACAGCTGTTTTAGTTAAATCTTTTGCGCGTATTCACGAAACTAACCTTAAAAAACAAGGTATGTTAGGTTTAACTTTTGCTAATGAAGCAGATTATGATAAAATTCAAGAAGATGATACGATCAATTTCTTAGATTTAACTGAATTTGCTCCAGGAAAACCATTAAGTATAGAATTTGTTCATGCAGATGGTTCAAAAGATATAATTATGGCGAATCATACTTATAACGAAGGACAAATAGAATGGTTCAAAGCAGGTTCTGCGTTAAACTTAATTGCTGCAGGCAAAGCTTAATTTAGTTAAGATTTTTATAAAAAGCGCTCAATATTAGTTGAGCGTTTTATATATATACAAGTTTCATTAACTTTGAGTAAATAAATACTAATTATGAATTCACTTTGGTTTTTTGAAGATGTAAATTTGTTTAATATTCTTTGTCCTCATAAATTTAAAGGCTATGAAGAAGGTCACGTTTTTAATGAATATAAAAAAAACGATTACATCTATTTTGAAGAAGATGCAGCGGATAAGGTTTTTTTAGTGAATTCTGGAAAGGTAAAGATTGGTTATGTTACAGAAGAAGGCGAGGAAATAATCACCTCTATTTTATCTAAAGGAGAAATTTTTGGAGAGAAAGCTATACTTGGAGAAGAAAGTAGAAATGAGTTTGCACAGGCAGTTGAAAAAGAAACGTCTGTTTGTCCTATTACAACTCCTGAAATGATTGATTTACTAAGAGAAAATAAAGAGTTTAGTCTTAAAATTTATAAATTCATTGGTTTTCGTTTTAAAAAATTAGAAAGAAGACTTCAGCTTCTTTTGTTTAAGGATACTAAAACACGATTGAAAGAATATTTAAAAGAATTGGCAGAAGATTTTGGATATACAAATCAAATTTCAGGCGATATTATTATTCGACATCCTTATACTCAAAAGGAAATTGCTACTTTAATAGGTACTTCGCGTCCAACACTTAATATTTTGCTCAATGAGTTACAAAGTGAAAAATATTTGTCTTTTGAAAGAAAAGAAATAATTTTAAAGAAGATATGAGTTTAAAATTTTAAAATAAAAAAAGCGCTTCAATTTTGAAGCGCTTTTTTATATATTCTATCCTACTAATAATAAGTATATCTTCTTACTTTAGAAATATATTTAGCTAATCGGATAACTTGATGACTATAGCCATATTCATTGTCATACCAAATATACATTACAATGTTGTTTCCGTCTCCAGAAACAATTGTAGCATTGCTGTCAAAAATAGAAGGAGCAGATGTTCCAACAATATCTGATGATACTAATTCATTGTTTAAAGAATATTTTATTTGCTCAACTAATTCTCCTTCAAGAGCATATTTTCTCATGATGTTATTTAGTTCTTCAACAGTAGTCTTTTTTGTAACTTCTAAATTTAATACTACTAATGATCCATTTGGAACAGGAACACGAATAGCATTTGATGTTAATTTTCCTGCTAAACTTGGTAGTGCTTTAGCAACTGCGCTTCCGGCCCCAGTTTCTGTAATAACCATGTTTAAACCTGCAGCTCTACCACGGCGGTATTTTTTATGCATATTGTCTACTAGGTTTTGGTCATTTGTGTAAGCATGAATTGTTTCTAAATGTCCTTTTACAACTCCCAAAGTGTCCTCTACAGCTTTTAAAACTGGAGTAATTGCATTTGTTGTACATGAAGCAGCAGAAAAAATTGAAACTTCATCAGGATTGTATTCAGTATGGTTGACACCATATACGATATTTGGAACACCTTTTCCTGGAGCAGTCAATAAAACCTTATCTACTCCTTTTGATGTTAAATGACGTTTTAATGCTTCTTCTGTCGTAAAAGCACCAGTATTATCAATAACTAACGCATCTTCTATACCATATGAAGTATAGTCAATCTCTTCTGGAGAATTAGCAGTAATAATATGTACAGTTGTTCCATTTATTATTAAAGCATTGTTCTCTGGATCAGCAATTACAGAACCTTGAAAATCTCCATGAACTGAATCGTAACGTAATAATGAAGCTCTTTTCTCTAATAAAACGGCATCACTTTTATCTCTAGTTACAATTGCTCTCAAACGCATTTGTTGTCCTTTACCCATTTTGCTCATCATTTCACGAGCTAATAAACGACCAATTCTTCCAAAACCATATAATATAACATCTTTAGGGTTAATGTCAGAATAATTTTTTGCGTTTTTTAATTTATCTAATACAAATGCAGTAGCGTCATTATATTTATTATCTTCTAAATGATATTCGTAAGTCAATTTACCAATATCTATTCTTGAAGGAGGCAAGTCTAAAGCATTAATAGCTTGAGCAATTTCAACTGAATCAAATATATTGATTGGCTTTTGAACAAATTCACCAGCATATTCATGCAGGTTAATAATATCACTTACATTTCTGTCAATAAGTTGATTTCTAAATAAAATTAATTCAATTGATTTATCATACCATAAATCGCTAATAATTTTAATAAACTCAACGCAAGCTTTACGTCTATCGGCCTGAAAAGCAAGTTCTTTTTCGTATAAATTGTTATTACTCATGAAGTGGTTATAATGTGTTGTTTATAATTCTGCAAAAATATAGATTTCTAATCTTATAGGGAAATTATTTTTAATTATTATATAAAAAAACCATGTTGAAAACATGGTTTTAAAATTGAAATTAAATAAGTTACATTATAATTCTAACTATTTGTTTGTTTTTTGTAATGATTTGATATTGCGCTCTTGAACTTTTTTTACGATTTAAATGACTTGAAACTTTGTCAACATTCTCTGCTTTTACTCCGTCAATACTCATGATGATACTGCCTTCAAGTTCTTTAGCATAATCTGCATAGTTTTCGTTTGTAATACTTTTAATTTTTACTCCAAAATCAATATTAAACTCCTTTTTATCATTTGCATCAATATCTTCTAATTCAATTCCGTTAAATTCATAAACTAAAAGTTCTTTTTTAGTAAGTTTTACAGGAATTATTTTTAATCTTTCATTCCTAATTACTGTAACATTTACAATCTCATCTGGTCTTTTTGTATTAATGTAAGAAGTTAAATCAGAGAATCCATTTATTTCTTTATTATCTAATTTAGTAATAATATCTCCTTCTTTTATTCCTGCTTTTTCTGCTCCAGAATTTTTTGTTATTTTATTAATGTAAAATCCTTGAGTTTGATCAATTCCAATTTCTTTAGCAACATTGCTATTTAGTTCGCCTCCTTCAACACCTAAAACCCCTCTTTGTACGTTGCCAAATTGCATTAAATCTTCGATGATTTTTCGAGTAATATTTGAAGGAACAGCAAATGAATATCCAGCATAGCTTCCGGTTGGAGAAGAAATCATAGTATTGATTCCAACTAATTCTCCTCTAGTGTTTACCAATGCACCTCCGCTATTACCTGGATTTACTGCAGCATCTGTTTGAATAAAAGATTGTAGTCCTTCATTGCTTAAATCTCGTGCTTTAGCAGAAACAATTCCTGCAGTTACAGTAGAGTTTAAATTATACGGATTACCAACAGCTAGAACCCATTCACCTACTTTAATTTCATCGGAGTCTCCAAAAATAATATAAGGTAGTTTTTCATCTGCTTCAATTTTTAAAAGCGCAATGTCCATTTTAGTGTCAGTACCTATAAGTTTTGCTTTGTACGATTTATTATTATTTAGTGTAATTTCTAGTTCAGTTGCGTTTTGAATTACGTGGTTGTTAGTAACTATATATCCGTCTTCTGAAATTATTACACCAGAACCAGTTCCAATTTGCGTTTGTTGTTGGTTACCTCTATATCCATAAAAATATTCCATAATAGGGTTCCTAGGAACATTTGAAACTGTTACATTTTTAACATGTACTACATTGTGAACAGTGTTTTCTGCAGCTGAAGTAAAGTCGATATTTTCAGCTCCTAAGTTTACATTTTTACTATATCTTGGAGCTAATGTTATATTAGATGTGTCGCTTTTCTTTTCGAAAAGAATTTTATAAGCGCCTAACGTTATTGCCCCACTCAATAAAGAAACAAATAATAATGCTGTATATTTTTTCATAGTTCAATAATTTAATTTCGTTAATGTAAATTTATAGACATTTATTTTTTATAAAAAGATTTTAACGCTCGATTAACAATGTTTAACATCTTATTAATATTTGTATTTTTGTACAAGAAATTTACAATATGCAACTTACATTTTATAAATATCAAGGTACAGGAAACGATTTCGTAATGATTGATAATCGTAACTCGTTATTTCCCAAGAATAATGCCAAATTAATCAATAAACTATGTGATAGAAAGTTTGGAATTGGTGCCGACGGGTTAATTTTATTAGACAATCATGACAAATATGATTTTGCTATGGTGTATTATAATTCCGATGGAAACGAAAGTACCATGTGTGGAAATGGTGGAAGATGTTTAGTGGCATTTGCCAAACAACTAGGAGTTATTTCTGATAAAGCCGAATTTGAAGCAGTTGATGGGTATCATTTTGCTACTATTGATTCAAATAATATTGTTTCATTACAAATGAAAGATATTAGTAATATTGATGTTAGAGAAAACTATACTTTTTTGAATACAGGTTCTCCACATCATGTTAAAATGGTTGAAAATTTAGAAAATTATGATGTGAAAACTGAAGGCGCAAAAATTCGTTATTCTAGTTTATATGGAGAAGAAGGAAGTAATGTGAATTTTGTATCTCAGTTAAATGATGATACTTTTGAAGTGAGAACATACGAAAGAGGAGTAGAGGATGAAACTCTATCTTGTGGAACAGGTGTTACAGCGGTTGCAATTTCAATGTTTAATACTAAAAACACAAATTCTTCTCATATTAAGCTAAATGTTCAAGGAGGAAATTTAGCTGTGAGTTTTGAAGAAAATAAAGGTGTCTTTACAAAAGTGAAACTAATTGGTCCAGCTACATTTGTTTTTGAAGGAATTATAAATTACGAATAATGACGCTAAAAGGACAAAATATATATTTAAGAGCTTTGGAGCCAGAAGATTTAGATTTCATATATGAAATTGAGAATAATGAATCAATTTGGCATGTAAGTAATACACAAACTCCTTATAGTAAATTTTTAATTCGACAATATCTTGAAAATGCTCATCAAGATATTTATGAGGCTAAGCAATTACGATTGGCTATTTGTTATAATGGTTCAAATGAAGTATTAGGTTTAATCGATTTATTTGAATTTGATCCAACCCATCAAAGAGCAGGTGTTGGGATAGTAATTGTAAATGATTCTAATAGAAATTGTGGAGTTGGGTCTGAAGCTATGTCCTTATTAATTAGTTATGCATTCAATAAATTGCAATTACACCAGTTATTTGCAAATATTGGCTCCAAAAATGAAATTAGTATCGCTCTTTTTTCTAAATTTGGATTTGAAAAAATAGGAATAAAAAAAGATTGGAATAAAATTAATGGAGTTTTTGAAGATGAAATTTTATACCAACTACTAACTACCAAAAAATAATTGAATTGAAAATAAAAAGGATACTTACGATTGTAGCTGTTGGAGGTTTGTTTATTGCTTCTGGAATAACTGTATATGTTTATAATAAGGCTTTTACGCCAAACACAATATTTAATCAAAAAGAAGTTTTTGTTTATATTCCTACTAACGCTACATACGAAATAGTAAAACAAGAACTAGCTCCATTCGTTAAAGATATGAGTAAGTTTGATTTTGTTGCTAATAAAAGAAAATACAGTAACAATGTAAGGTCAGGTAAGTTTTTATTAACTCAAAACATGACAAGTTTTGATATGATTAGAGCAATGCGTCAAAATATTCCAATTAAAGTAGCATTTAATAATCAAGAAAGTATAGAAAAACTTACTCAAAGATTGGCATCACAACTTGAACCAGATAGTTTAGATTTATACGCTTCTTTTACAAATGAGTCTTTTTTAAATACAAATGGTTTTACTAAAGAAAATGTTTTAGCAATGTTTATTCCTAATACCTATGAATTTTATTGGAATATAAATTCAGATAAACTTGCAGATAGAATGGCTAAAGAATATGATAAATTTTGGAATCATGAACGTTTAGCCAAAGCTGCTGCCAAAAACTTAACGCCTGTTGAAGTTTCTATTTTAGCCTCAATTGTTCATAAAGAAACTACTAAATCAGATGAGCGACCAACTGTTGCAGGTGTTTATTTGAATAGACTTAAAACAGGAATGCCTTTACAAGCTGATCCAACCATTATTTTTGCCATAAAAAAAGAATCAGGTAACTTTGATCAAGTTATTAAACGTGTTTATCACAACGATTTAAAAATAAAGTCTCCTTATAATACATATGTAAACGCTGGTTTGCCTCCAGGACCTATTGCAATGCCAGATATTTCAGCAATTGATGCGGTATTAAATGCAGAAAATCACGATTACGTTTATTTTTGTGCTAGTCCAGAAAAACCGGGTTATCATGCTTTTGCAACAAATTATTCACAACATCAAGTAAATGCGCGTAAATATGCTGCTTGGGTAAATAAATTAGGTATTAATAGATAGTAATTTGAAGCTAAATGTTCTTTTGTATAAATTTTTAATTTCTTTGCTTTCCGTTATACATGGTTTAGCTACATTTTTACGAATACGAATCGAAGGATTAATGATTAATAGAATCATTATGACGATATTTTTAGTTAGTTTTTCTTCTTATTCTCAAACAAAAATAAACACGTTTTTAACTCCATCAGACACTTTAAATACTTCAAGGAAAAATTCAGTATATATGGGGGAGACAGTTGTTTTGGGAACAACACTAATTGGGTTGAATCAGCTTTGGTATAAAGATTATCCTCAATCAACTTTCCATTTTATAAATGATAATAAAGAGTGGAGGCAAATGGATAAAGCAGGACATTTTTTTTCTACCTATCATGTGGGTAGATTTGGAAGTGAGATGCTGAAATGGAGTGGCGCTTCCAAAAAAGAACAATTACTCTATGGTTCTACACTTGGTTTAGGGTTTTTAACTGCTGTAGAGGTTTTTGATGGTTTTTCTCAAGAATGGGGGGCTTCATGGGGAGACGTTGTTGCAAATACAACAGGGACTTTGTTTTATGTGTCGCAAGAGTTAATTTGGAATGAACAACGAATAACTCCTAAGTTTTCTTTTCATCAAACTAGTAAGGCAAATTTTCGCCCTGAAACTTTGGGAGCTTCATTTCAAGAACAAATTTTAAAAGATTATAATGGACAAACATATTGGCTTTCTTTTAATTTATATTCTTTCACTAAGGTAAAATTTATTCCAAAATGGTTTAATATAGCAATTGGATATGGTGCTGAAAATATGTTTTATGGAACTAATAAAGAAGCTCAATTAAATGGCTTAAATCAGAAGTCATATCGTCAATTTTATTTAAGTTTAGATGTTGATTTGACTAAAATTGAAACAAAATCACATTTTTTAAAGACTCTTTTTTCTGTTTTTAATACCATAAAAATACCAGCTCCTACGCTTCAATACGATGATTTTAACGGTGTTAAAGGGCGTGTTATCTACTTTTAGTAAACTTTAACATACTGTAAATCAATATTGTAATTTTTTTTATATCTTTGCCCTCGGAAATTTCAGAGAGGTGACAGGTCCTGAGAAACAAAAATTTATGGTAAGAAAAAGCTCGTATTTTTTAGGATTAATTATTTTAGTAGTATTAGTATCTTCAGGTTTTAGTTCTTTTAAAATTGAAAGAGTTCAAGGTTTTCATATTGACGAAAATGAAGAAATTAACTATAGTGTCCTTAATGAGGACGAATTGAATGATGTTGATCAAAAAATTAGTAGTGTAGAAATTCCTTATGTTGGAAAAACATATGTTGGTTTTAGACAGGCAATAGCTTATAGAGAATCAAGAGGAATTTTAAATATGGTTAATCCGTATGGTTACATGGGTAAATACCAATTTGGTAAAAGTACTTTAAGAACAGTTGGAGTATACGATTTTCAAGAATTTCTTAAAAATCCTTCTTGGCAAGACAAAGCTTTTAAAGCATTGATTGCTAGAAATAAGTGGGAGTTAAGAAAAGAGATTGAAAAATATAATGGAAGAGAAATTAATGGGGTTAAAATAACTGAATCTGGTTTAATCGCTGCTGCTCATTTAGGTGGGGCTGGTTCTGTAAAGAAGTACCTTAGGAGTAATGGAAGAAATGGTTTTAAAGATGGTTTTGGAACTTCTTTAAAAAGTTATATAAGAAAATTTGGCGGGTATGATGTAAGTCATATTAATGCTGATAGAAATGCAAAAGTAGAGTTGTAAAATTTACTTACATTTTGTGAATAATAAAAATACAAGGTCGGTTATGAAAATCGACCTTTTGTTTTTTCCATTCGTTAATCGTTTTTGTTTTAATGAATTCTGTTGGCAAAGTAATGTCGCATGCAATACATAATTGTGTATTACCATTAAGAATTTGTAAAATATCTTCAATTAGTTTGTTGTTCCTATACGGTGTTTCAATAAATAATTGAGATTGGTTTTTTTCTTGAGAAAGTCTCTCGTAGTCTTTTAAAGCTTTCTTTTTTTCTCCTTTTTCAATAGGTAAGTATCCGTTAAAAGCAAAACTTTGTCCATTCATTCCACTTGCCATCATGGCTAATAGGATTGAACTAGGCCCTACTAGAGGCACTACTTGTATTCCTTTTTCGTGAGCAATTTTTACAATAGCAGCTCCTGGATCTGCAACTCCAGGGCATCCGGCTTCACTCATTAAGCCAATATTGTAACCATCAAAAATAGGTTTTATAAATTCGGTTAATTCGCTATCTTCTGTTCGTTTATTTAATATTGAAATTTTTAAACTAGGTTGTTTCTTTTCAGGATTAATGTTTTTTATGAATCTTCTTGATGTTTTTTCATTTTCAACAATATAATGATCAATAAAATCAATACTTCTTTTAATGGTTTGGGGTAAAACATCTTCAGGGATCATTTCTCCTAGAGTTGTTGGAATTAAGTATAATTTACCGTGTAAAGAAATAGGTTTCATATCATTATTTTTTTGGCAACACTATTACAAGCTTTGTCTAACATTTTATAAACTTTTTCAAACCCATCATTTAATCCATAATATGGATCAGGAACATCTCTATTTTCATTAGGGTAAATTTCATTTAAAATCAAATGAACTTTTTGTTTAGCAGTTTTGTTAGGTGCTAGTTTTAACATGTCTTTTAAGTTTGAGTTGTCCATTACATAAATTAAATCAAATTCAGAAAAATCTTTTTTAGTAAATTTTCTTGCTCTTTGATTTGAAATGTCTAATCCATTTTTTTTTGCAACTTCAATTGATCTTTTGTCAGGTGATTCTCCAGCATGCCATCCGCCTGTTCCTGCAGAATCAACAATAAAGTTTTTTGGTAATTTTGATTGCAGAATACCTTCTGCCAATGGAGATCGGCAAATGTTTCCTAAACAAACCATTAAAACTTTTGTCATTTATAAAGATAACTTTTTGTTGATGTCGTCAACAAACTTTCTAAATTGTTTATCGGTAGAAACTAAATTATCTACTGTTTTACATGCATGTAAAACAGTTGCGTGATCTCTATCTCCAATTTGAGAGCCAATATTGGCTAAAGATGATTTTGTAAACTTCTTAGCAAAAAACATAGCCAATTGTCTAGCTTGTACAACGTGTCTTTTTCTTGTTTTGGATTGTAAAACTTCAAGGTCTAATTGAAAATAATCTGAAACTACTTTTTGAATATAGTCAATAGATATTTCGCGTTTTACATTTTTAACAAATTTTTCAACAACTTGTTTCGCTAATTCAATAGTTACTTCTCTCTTGTTGAATGAAGATTGTGCTATTAATGAAATAATTGCTCCTTCAAGTTCTCTTACATTCGTTTTAATGTTTTTTGCAACATATTCAATAATATCTTCAGGGATTTCAACGCCATCTCTGTATAATATATTTTTTAATATAGATATTCTGGTTTCGAAATCAGGCTGATGAAGTTCTGCAGAAAGACCCCATTTGAAGCGAGACAATAAACGTTGTTCAATGTCTTGCATGTCAACTGGCGCTTTGTCAGATGTTAAAATTACTTGCTTTCCGTTTTGGTGTAAGTAATTGAATATGTGGAAAAATACGTCTTGTGTACCTGTTTTTCCTGATAAAAATTGAACATCATCAATAATTAAAACATCAATTAACTGATAAAAATGTATAAAGTCATTTCTAGTATTCTTTTTGACAGAATCAATATATTGTTGAGTAAATATCTCGGCAGATATGTATAAAACTGTTTTTTCAGGATGTTTGTCTTTGATTTCAACCCCTATAGCGTGAGCTAAGTGCGTTTTACCTAAACCAACTCCTCCAAATATTAAAAGTGGATTAAAAGAGGTTCCACCAGGCTTATTTGCAACTGCAAAACCTGCGCTCCTTGCTAATCTGTTTGAATCACCTTCTAGAAAGTTGTCAAAACTATAATTTGCATTAAGTTGAGATTCAATTTTAAGATTTCTAATTCCAGGAATTACAAATGGATTTTTTAATTCTGGATTTTTATTTGAAATTGGAACATCAACTTCTTGAGTTTTTACAGCTTGTCTATTTGTACTTGGTATTTGCTCGGTAAATGGAAGTTTATTGCCATAAGTGTTTTCCATCTTAATTTTATACAATAACTTTGCATTTGAACCAAGCTCCTTTGTAAGAGCAACTTTTAATAACTTAACATAATGTTCTTCTAGCCATTCGTAGAAAAATTTACTAGGAACTTGAATATATAATGCATTGTCTGTTAGTTCAACTGACTGTATAGGTTCAAACCAAGTTTTATAGGCTTGTTCCTGAATATTGTCTTTTATGAAAGACAAACAGTTGTTCCATACAGATTGTGCAGTTTTGCTCATATATTCTGTTTTTATACAGTTTTTGTTAAGGTTAATACTAGTTATCTTACAAAGAATAAAGAAGATTCATTCTTTTTATTTGGGAGAACAAATATGTGAACAAATTTTATTAAAAAAAAATAAAATGTCTATTGATTTTTAAAAAATAAAATTGTAAACATAAATTATAATTTAAAATACTAATAGAAAATGTTTTTTTATGAAAGAATTTCAATTTAATGTAAGGGTTAGGTACGCAGAAACTGATCAAATGGGTGTGGTTTATCATGGTAATTATGCTCAGTACTTTGAGATGGGAAGGGTTGAATGGTTAAGAAACATGGGGGTTTCTTATAAATGGATGGAAGAAAATGGTGTTATGCTTCCTGTTGTTTCTTTGTCAATGGATTTTAAAAAACCAGCACGATATGATGATCTGCTTACTGTTAAAACAATTTTTAAAAGTCAGACTTCTGTTAAGATAGAATTTGATTACGAAATATATAATGAAAAAGGTGAGTTATTAACAATTGGATACTCAATGTTAGTATTTGTGAACATGAAAACAGGTAGGCCAACTTTGCCTCCAGAATATGTTTTAGATTGTTTAAAAAAAATATAACTATTCTTTTTCGAAAATATCGATTTCATAAATTGATTGAAATGCTTCATAAATGTTTTGAGCATTTTTTTTACGAATGGCAATTTCAATTTCACATGACATCTCCATTTTTTGATTTATGATTTCGATGTTTTTTTCTTTGATTACACGCATTACTTTATTCATATTTATATAATCAAATTTTATGATATAATGAATGTTTATTGTTTTTTCAATAATTTCTGCAGTCTCTAAAACCATTTGTGCTGCAGTTTTATAAGCGGAAATTAATCCGCCAACTCCAAGTTTTATTCCTCCAAAATAACGAACAACTACTACTAGTACATTTGTAATGTTAAAAGATTGTATTTGACCATAGATTGGCATTCCTGCACTATTATTTGGTTCGCCATCATCATTTGCTCTGTAATTTATCTTTTCCGTTCCTATTTGATAAGCATAACACCAATGCCTTGCGGAATGATGTTCTTTTTTTAGCTCTTCAATATGGGTTTTTACGTCTTCTTCGTTTGAAATAGGGAATACATATCCTAAGAATTTACTGTTCTTTTCTTTAAGTAAAACAGGTTCTGGTGAAGTAAGTATAGTTTTATAAGTGTCTTGATTTGAATTGCTCATTTTATTGGGTAACTAAGAAAACTGCAGTTATTGCGAGTAAAATTCCTATGTAATTTTGTTTTTTGATTTTCTCCTTGAAAAATATCATACTAAAAATAGTTGTAAGCAAAATTACCCCTATATTTATTAATGTAAAAATAGTTGCACTCTCTAGTTCTTTGTTTTGTAGTGCTTTAATTAAATAGTACATTGAAAAATAGTTAGGTATACCTAAGATAATTCCTGCTAATATATTTTTACCATTGATTTTACTTTGTTGTTTAATACTTTTAATTGAAAAAAAAATAATACCAAAAACAAAAGCAAATATAAATGTAAATGAAGCGAAAATGCTAGTTTCTTCTTCTTTTATATAATGGTGCTGAATATAGTTCGTACTTGTATCTATGATTCCGGCTCCAAAAAATAAAAGAATAGGTAAAATGTAATTAGAAGTTTTAATCTCACCACTTTCTTTTTTTGAAGTAAAATATACTGCTAGTAACGCTATTATGATTCCTGCGAGTTTGCTAATCCCAATATTTTCGTTAAAAATAATAATTCCAAATAAAATAGGTATTATCATTGCCATCTTACTTGAAACAGATGCTACTGAAATACCATTAATTTGTGTTGTTTTTCCTAAAAGATTAAATACACATATAAACATAAAACCCAGGAAAATTGAGCCAGGTAGCCATGGTTTTGAGAGTAAATCAGTTTTTAAGATGTTTGTTGGATTTATTAAGTATCCAGCAAAAAAAGCAATAACATAATTTAAAATTATAGCTTGTAGGGTATTGATGTTGTATTTAGAAAATAACTTAAATATCAAGTATAAGAAACTTGAAAAAACTATTGCTAATAATAAGTTAAGCATAGGCTAATTTTAACTTTTCTAATAATTGAGTAATATCTTCTTTTTCTGGAGTGAATTTCCAAGTTTGAAGCCCAACTTCTTTAGCTCCCTGAATGTTTACTTCATTATCATCTATAAAAAGAGTTTTTTTGGGATTTAGATTATGATTATTTAGAATTAATTGGAAAGCTTTAATGTCTGGTTTTCTGAATCCAAACTCAAATGAAAAATATACTTTTTCAAAACAGTTGTAAAAATCTCTTGCAAATGAAACACCAAATTTATGTTCAAATCTATCTATATGCGTTTTGTCAGCATTACTTAATAAGAAAACTTTGTATTGATTTGATATTAATTGAAGAAATTCAAGACGCTTTAACGGGAAATCTCCTACTTGAATATTCCATGTATTTCTAATAGTTAATATATCAACATTTGGAATATGTTTTTGAATGACTGACATAAATTCAAGTTCATCTATTTTTCCTAGTTCATAGAGTTGATTTGAAAATTCTAAATCTTCTGTCCATTTTTTTATTCCTAATTCAACGAAAGCTTCTTCTGTAGCTTTTCGATCTATGTCTATAAAAATATTCCCAAAATCAAAAATAATAGTATCAATCATAATTTCTAAATAATTTAAGTTGATCGTTTTTTATTTGAAAATCAGTAAAATTTTTATAATTGAGCTTTGGGGCTTTTATTCCTTTTGAAAATTTATTTTTATTTGAAAATACTATTGCTTCATCCCATAAATCTTTATTTATAAAAGATTGAATCGTTTGTGTTCCTCCTTCAATTATTAAGGATTGTATGTTAATTGAATGTAGGTATTTGAGTAAATTATCAATAAAATTGTTATCAAATATAGTATTTTTATAAATAATATTCAATTTTTTTGTTAAAATTTCATTTTCAGTAACGATAATTGTTCTCGTTTTTTGATTTTTGATTTGAAAATTTTCTTCAATTTTATTATTTCTGTCAATGGCAATCCTTAATGGACTCTGACCAAAATAATCTCTAGCTTCTAAACTCGGATTGTCTTCTAAAACGGTATTTGTTCCAACAAGTATTCCTTGTTCTTCTGTACGCCATTTATGAACTAATTGTCTAGAGTACTGATTAGTTATCCAAACTGGTTTTTTTTCGTTTTTTTCTAACGGAGCAATAAATCCATCTTCGGTTTCTGCCCATTTTAAAATAATATAGGGGCGTTTTTTTTCATGAAACGTAAAAAATCGCTTGTTTAGTTCTTTGCATTCTTTTTCTAAAATTCCTAAAGTGATTTTAGCTCCAGACTCCATTAGTTTCTTAATTCCGTTTCCGGCTACTTTTGCAAATGAATCAATAGTTCCAATAACTACATTTGGGATTTTATGATAACTAATTAAGTCTGCACAAGGAGGAGTTTTTCCAAAATGACTACAAGGTTCTAGACTAACATATATTGTAGATTTAGAAAGTAATGCTTTGTCTTTTACAGAGTTTATTGCATTAACTTCGGCATGAGCTTCTCCTGCTTTTTGATGCCAACCTTCACCAATTATTTTACCGTTGTAAACAATAACACTTCCCACTAAAGGATTTGGATAAGTTGTTCCCAATCCGTTTTTTGCCAATTGAATGCAACGAGCCATGTATTTTTCATGCGTAGTCATTTTACAAAAGTAGTATTTTTATGATAGCTTTAATATATCATGTTTTCAATTTGTTTACTTTTACACTTCAATTTACGAAATATGTTGATTAGAGAAATCCAGCAAAATGATAATGCACAAATTGCCCAAGTAATTCGTGAAATTTTTCATGAATTAGACGCGCCAAAAGTAGGTACAGCCTATGCCGATCCTATTTTGGATACTTTATTTGAAGTTTATCAAGAAAAAAGGACTAAATACTATGTGGTTGAAAAAGAAGGAAAAGTCGTTGGAGGTTGTGGTATTGCTCCTTTAGAAAATGGAGATGCATCAGTTTGTGAATTACAAAAAATGTATTTCGCTCCTGAAATTAGAGGAGCTGGTTATGCGGAGTTAATTATTGCTAAATGTTTAGAGTTTGCCAAAGAAGCAGATTTTGAAATGTGCTATTTAGAAACCTTGTCTTTTATGACTGCTGCACAAAAGTTGTATAAAAGAATTGGTTTTGAGAATATAGATGGGCCAATGGGAAACACAGGCCATAACAGTTGCCAAGTTTGGATGACTAAAAAATTATAAATGTTTTTAAAAGAAATAAAAAATAATTTTCATGAGCAATTAGATGCTCTTTTTGGTAAAGATGAGGTCGGAAGTTTCTATTTTATTTTAACCGAATATTTACATGGAATGAAACGAATTGACTTGGCTTTGAGTCCTAATTTTCAAATTTCTGAAGAAGAGGTTCAAAAATGGGAAGCTATAATTTCAGAATTAAAAACCGAAAAACCCATTCAATATATTATTGGTGAAACGTGGTTTTATGATTCAAAATTCTATGTTAATGAACATACATTAATTCCTCGTCCGGAAACAGAAGAATTAGTCGATTGGATTGTTAGCAAATTTCCTAAAACCCAAAACCCAAAAGCTATTACCGTTTTGGATATCGGAACAGGAACAGGTTGTATTCCTATTTCAATTAAAAAAAACATTCCACAAGCGGAAGTTTTTGCCATTGATGTTTCAGAAGAAGCTTTAAAAGTAGCAAAGCGAAACGCTATAGAGAATAAAGTAGAAGTGCATTTTATTCTTCAGAATATTTTAGATGCTGAAAAATTAGAATCAAAATTTGATGTAATAGTTTCTAATCCTCCTTATGTTCGTAATCTAGAAAAAGAAGAAATAAAAAAGAATGTTTTAGAATATGAACCGCATTTAGCTTTGTTTGTAGAAGATAATGATGCTTTACTTTTTTATCGAAAAATAGCGCAATTGGCAAAAGAAAGCCTTACTGAAAACGGAAAATTGTTCTTCGAAATTAATCAGTATTTAGGTAAGGAAACGTTTGAGTTATTAGAACAATTAGGTTTTCAAAATATAGAATTGCGCAAAGATATTTATAGTAACGATAGAATGATAAAATGTAGTTTGTAAATTATGAATTATGAATTAT
>CAZLGK010000022.1:0-6895 GCA_964559365.1 uncultured Flavobacterium sp. | reverse complement strand
TAATCACTAATTACTCATGTCTCAACGCCTCAACAGGGTCTAATTTTGAAGCTTTCATTGCAGGATAAACACCAGAAACTACAGTTACTACAAAAGTGGTTATAAATGCAGCAATCATTGCCATCCATGGAATAGTAAAAGTAAATCCAATTGCAACTGCAATTCCAAAGCCAATACTAATTCCAAGAATAATTCCAACAATTCCGCCTAGTTGACCAATTACTAATGTTTCTGTAAAAAATTGCCAAGCAATGGTACTTCTCCTTGCTCCTAATGCTTTTCTAATTCCTATCTCACGTGTTCTTTCCGATACGGAAACTAACATTATGTTCATTAATGCAATTGACGAACCAAAAACTGTAATGATACCAATAACCCAAGCAGTAAGACTTAAAACTTCGGTGTTTGATAATAACGTTTGAATTAAATCGTCGCTTCTTTCAATTCCAAAGTTGTTTTTTTCAACAGGATTTAGTTTTCTTACCTGGCGCATAGTTATTATAGCATTATCTACAGCTTCATCTAATAAAGCTTCATTGTTCGCCATAATGTTTAATTCGTAATTTATGTTTGGTGCTGAAAATATTGAGCGTGCTAATTGATTTGGAATTAAAACACGTAAATCCTGACTGTTCCCAAAGGTTGATCCTTTTTCTTTTAAAACACCAATTACTTTAAATTTAGCACCTCTTATAGAAATGATTTTATCTAACGGATTTTTATCTTTAAATAATCCTTTTTCAAAATCTGAACCTAATACACAAACAAAGTTGTTATTGTCTACATCAAATGAATTGAAATTTCTTCCTTTAGTAACTTCTAATCCCTTATTTGGGCAAAAGTTTTCATCTACACCTAGAATGGTAATTTCTGGATCTGTTTTTTCGCCTTGATACTTTACTTCAACTCCAGATGCTGCTGTAAAAGATAATGAAGTGGATGTAAAAGGAAAGTTGTATTTTTCTTGAAATTCTTTTGCTTCAGGATAACTAATTATAGGATTTACTTTTTGATCTACATCATTCTGATTAATTTCTGCAGAAAAATCGTATCGACTCATTGAAAATGTATTTGCTCCCATTGAAGCAAAATCATTCATAATAGTGTTTTGTAAAGCTGAAACTACGGTAAGAATTCCTACTAATGCCGTAATCCCTAATGCAATAATAAAAACCGTTAACGATGTTCGTAAAGCTTGACTTCTAATTGAGTCAATTGCAATTTTTGTATTTTCTTTAAATAATCCTACCATGATGTATTAGACTATAGAGTTTGTAATTTGTTACAAATTAAAAATAAGAATTTAGATTTTTTTAAACGCATAGATATATAATATATTGATGGTTTTGTATAGACGTTTCTCTTTTAATAGCTAATGTTGACTATAATAAAAGAAATGTCTTTTTACATTTCTGAAAGACTACGTGTCTATGTGTTTCATTTTACAGTGAAAAATAGATTTTTTAAACTGCTGAATATATCCGATATTTGCACTTCAAATTGTCAGATTACCAAATCAACAAATTCTAAATTTTAAAATGGCTCAAAAACCAAGTATACCAAAAGGAACACGTGATTTTTCTCCAGCAGAAGTAGCAAAGCGTAACTATATATTTTCAATCATTAAATCTAATTTTGAAAAATTCGGATTTCAACCTATTGAAACCCCTTCTTTTGAAAATTCAGATACCTTAATGGGAAAATACGGTGAAGAAGGCGATAGACTTATTTTTAAAATTTTGAATTCTGGTGATTATTTAAGTAAAGCTGATGCAACACATTTAGAAAATAAAGACAGTTTAAAATTAACTTCTCAAATCTCTGAAAAGGCCTTGCGTTACGATTTAACTGTTCCTTTTGCAAGATATGTAGTTCAGCACCAAAATGATATTGAATTTCCGTTTAAGCGTTACCAAATTCAACCCGTTTGGAGAGCAGATCGTCCGCAAAAAGGTCGTTTTAGAGAATTTTTCCAATGCGATGCTGATGTTGTAGGTTCAAATTCACTTTGGCAAGAAGTGGAATTGGTGCAATTATACGATTCGGTTTTTTCTCAATTAGGATTGAACGGAGTTGCCATTAAAATTAACAATAGAAAAATATTATCTGGAATTGCTGAGGTTATTGGTGCTTCTGATAAATTAATTGATTTTACAGTTGCTTTAGATAAGTTAGATAAAATTGGCGAAGATGGCGTAAAGAAAGAAATGCTTGAAAAAGGGATTTCAGAAGAAGCGATTGTAAAAGTGCAACCGTTATTCAATTTTACAGGTTCGATAAATCAGAAAATTGAAAAATTAGCCGCTTTACTTTCAACTTCTGAAGAAGGAATGAAAGGAGTAGAGGAGTTGACTTTTATTTGCGAAAATGTAACCGAATTAGGTTTACAAACTGCCAATTTAGATTTAGATGTTACTCTAGCTCGTGGTTTAAATTACTACACAGGTGCTATCTTTGAAGTAGCTGCACCAAAAGGTGTTGCCATGGGTTCCATTGGTGGCGGTGGTCGTTACGACGATTTAACTGGGATTTTCGGATTGAAAAATATGAGTGGTGTTGGAATTTCTTTCGGTTTAGATAGAATTGCATTGGTAATCGAAGAATTGAAATTATTTCCTGAAACAGTTACTGCAACTTCCAAAGCATTGTTTTTAAACTTTGGTGATGTAGAGGCAAAATATGCTATGAAAGCAATTTCACAATTACGTAAAAATGGAATCAAAGTAGAAATGTATCCAGATAATATAAAGATTGGAAAACAATTTCAACATGCCGATAAACGCGGTATTCCTTTTGCCGTCTTAGTGGGTGAAGATGAAATGAACAATCAACAATATTCTTTGAAAAATTTAGCTTCTGGCGAGCAACAAAAAGTTGACTTAGCAACTTTAGTTACTTTGTTACAATAAATTTTAGTTGAACTTTGTATTTGAATTTGATATATAGAAAGTATGGATGTAGACGACGAAGCAAAAAATGTAATTTGGTCACTTCAGAATAATAAACGTTCTGAAGAAGAGCGAAATGTTTTTCAACCCACAGGAAAAAAACCAATAAATAAAAACATAGTTTATCTTTTTTCGGCTTTAGGAATTACTTTTTTAATGAGTTTTTTATTGACACAATTTTCTTCAGATCAATCTAAAGATTTTTGTTTTTTAATGGATGATTTTTGTTTTAACTCTATCGAAAGTCCGTTAGTTTATACCTTTTATATTTTTATGAATGTTTGGGTTTTAATTTTAGCTATAGGTATTGCATATAAAATTGGTAAAAAATTAGGTAATAAGTTTCAAGTTTAAATACTCTTAAAAATTTCTTCAACTGCAGAAAGATAATTTTTGGTGTTACCTGCTTTTTTTATTTTCTTAAATGTTTTTTGTGGATTTGGAAACGACTCCGCAAAATATTCCCAAAAACCAAGCATTTTCATACGTATTGGTGTTGGTCCAGATAAATAAGCATCATATTGTTCAAAAATAGTATCGTGAAATTCCTTGAAAATTTCATATCTGTCTTTTGGATATTCTGTAGTGTTATTTTTAATCATGCTTGGTAAAAAAGGATCAGCAATTAAACCTCTTCCTATCATCCAATGGTCAATACTTGGAAAGCGTTCTTGTAACTCTCTATGTTTTTCTACAGATGTAATATCACCATTATAGTATAATTTTTGATTAGAAGTGTCTAAACAACGCTGAAACGAATCTAAATCAACTTCGCCTTTGTATAATTGCTTACCAATTCGAGCATGAATAGCAACATTCTTAATTGGATATTTGTCCAAAATAGGAAAAACATCTAAAATTTCGGTTGGTTCTTCATAACCCATTCGCATTTTCATGGAAACGATAATGTCTGTTTCACTGTGTGCTTTTTCTAAAATATGTTCAATTTGAGAAGTATTAGTTATTAATCCAGAGCCCATTCCGCACTTTGCAACCATAGGATAAGGACAACCTAAATTCCAATTCAATTCTTTATAACCTAGGGATTGTACATATTTGGCAACAAAAATAAATTCTTCAGCATCATTTGTAATGATTTGCGGAATTACTTCCAAAGTTGAATTATTTTCAGGTAAAATATCTCGTTCATACGAACCTTTAATTACTAATTTTCCGTTTAAACGAATGTAGGGTGAATAGAACGTGTCAATTCCTCCAAAATATTTTTGGAAAGCGTTTCGAAAACGAAAATCAGTAAATCCCTGTAAAGGTGAAGATAAAAGTATATTATTCATTTGAATGATTAAGGAGACAAAGATAGTTTAAAACAGGATGAAAAAATAAATCCCTAAAGATCTTTAGGGATTTATTTTAAAATTATTCTTTGCGGTTAGATTGCAATATTGTAGTTTTTTTCAATATAGTTTTCAATTCTTAAACCATTCCTAGATCTTTTGCTATAGCTACAAGTTGTATGGTGTTTTTAGCTTTTAATTGAATTTTTAATTTATTGATTCTTTTTTCAATAGCACTTGTGCTTGAAGGTGAAATGTTTTTGGTAACGAAAAATTCAGAAATTTCATTTTGTGTAAATCCTTTAGATAAACAGTCTAAAATTTTAATGTCATAATCTGTAATTTCTTCAGTTTCTTTATTCATTAAATAATGTGCAATGTCTTTAGAAATATATTTTTCTGCTTTTTGAATTTTTCCGATCGCTTCTCTTAATTCAAGTGAACTGTATCTTCCTTTTAAAACAAAGCCATTAATTTGAAAGAATTCAAATAAGTTTTTAATACGAAAAGGTTTGTCTTCAATTGAATACACTATAATGGGAAGAGAAGGATAAAGCTCTCTTGCGTGACAAATTAGGTCTTCTCCATCTGCCAAAACAACTTTTACATGGTCTTGTTTAAAAGATAGATCAGTTATTAGTAAATCAAAAGGAGCTCCTTCAGCTTCAGCAGCTTTTAATTTTAAAATTGCTTCATCGCAATATTTAGCATGTGTTGTGGTTATCTCGTTATGGAAACCTTCTAAAGCTTTAGTAACTCCAAAACTAATGCTGTCTATATCTTCTGCAATTAATACTTTTTTTAACATAAATTCTAAATTGGAATCGAAATTTTGACTTTTAATCCTTTATTTGATTCAAAAGTAATTGTTCCATTTATGCTTTCTATACGGTTTTCCACATTTTGAAGACCATTTTTAAATTTTTGTTCTTTTATTCCTATTCCATTATCAGCATATTTAATTTCAATATTTTTATTATTATTTGATAATGTGATAAATACAACTGAACACTGACTGTGTTTTTTCATGTTAATCATTAGTTCTTGCATTACTCTGTAAAGCGTAATTTTATTTGTTGTACTAATGTTTTTCCATTGAATATCCTCTAAACCTTTAGTTATAATTTGAATGTTTGGTGATATAAAATTATTAAATAGAGATTGTAATTCTGATTTAAATTCTGTTCCAACATCTATACTACTGTTTTCGTGAGAAATAGATCTAGTGCTTTTGTATATTTTATCTAAGCTACTTAATACTTTTTCTTTATTATCTGAAATTGAAATATCTTTAGTTTCAGCAAATGTTAAAGTGTTAAAAATCTCATTTGCTAATTCATCATGTAATTGTCTTGCAATTCTAGTTTCTGTATCGTAAACAGTTTTTAATTGTTTTTGTTTGTTTTTATTTCGGATAAGAATAAAACTACCTATTGATAATAAAATAATTCCTATGAGTCCAATTAATAATTTTTCTTTTTGTTCTTTATATAATTTTGATTCGTTTTCCGCTTTAGAAGCATTGTATTTTATTTGAGCAAATTGATTTTTATGACGATTTCTTTCTTTTTGAATGCTATCATTAATATGAGCATATTTTAAATACCACTCTTTATTATTTGTATTATTTTTAATTAAAATATCTAATGCTTCTAGTCTGTCGTCTGGACTTTTTGTAGCAGTTGCAATTGAATATGCTTTTAATGCAAATTCGTTTGCTTTTTCAATATTTGATTGCTTTTCATAGTAATTGGATAAGTGGATTAAAGATGATATTTTGCCAAAATCATCTTCTTTTATACTGTCTTTTAAAATTAAGCCTTTTGTTAGTAAATTAAAGGAATTTGGATGATTTGTTTTTAAATATGCAAACCCTAAATTATCTAAAATTTTAGAATATATATAAGGGTTTTTAATTAATGATTTGTCAATTAAAAGTGGTTCGTAAATTTTTATAGCTTCTTCAAATTTATTGTCTTCTAAATATACTACTCCAATATTATTTTTAATCATTCCTACTTGATCTGAAGAAGGTTTTTGCTTTAAGCCTAATTCAAATTGTTTTATAGCTTCGCTAAACCTTTTTTGTTCTTGAAAAGTAGTTCCAAGCATGTTATTAATATATGGGTTGTATATAGGGTCTATATTAATTCTTTGAGCTTCAGTTGCTTCAGCCTCACATTCTGAAAAATCACCTAGATTATAATATAATCTTGCTTTTTCCAGACTTGCGTAAACTACATTGTTAATGCTATACTTGTTGTCAATTGATATTGTACTTAGGTAATAAAAAGAGCTGTCTATTTTATTATTTTTTTCAGCTAATAATGCTTTCTCTTTAATAATTTTAAAATCATTGGAATTTTCTTCATTTTTACCCCAATATGAGCATGAGTTAAAAACAAATATTAGTAGAATAAATAAGGGATAAAAAAGTTTATTTTGCATTCTCTAAAATTATAAAATTTATTAATATGGAGTTGTTTTTTGTAAGTCTTTTGCTAAATATTTTTAAGAACTAGATTATCTCTAAATTACTTTTTTAAAGATTTCTTATAAAAATATTTATATCGTTAAGTTTTTTTAGAAAAATTTAAATAAAAAAACGGTTTAGTGTACACTAAACCGTTGATTTTTATAAACTTAATTTTT
>CAZLGK010000021.1:0-24740 GCA_964559365.1 uncultured Flavobacterium sp. | reverse complement strand
TTTGAGAAAATCTTAACAATAAAAATTATAATTATGAGTAAAAGAGATGACTTAATTGCAAAATATGCTGCCGATTTAAAAGATAAATGTGGTATGACTGCTGATATGGATTTATTAACTAAAGTTACTATTGGCTGTGGTCCGTCTATTTATAATGCTGATGCATCTACTGTTTCTGGTTCTGATGAAAAAGAATTAGCTACTGTTAAAAATAATTTTTTAATTAAAAAATTAGGTTTAAAAGATGGTGCAGATTTAGATAAAGGTATTGATGCTGTTATTGAAAAATACGGTCGTTCAAATAGAAATAAATACAGAGCTGTTGTTTATTATTTATTGACTTTACATTTTAAAAAAGAGTCTGTATATAAGTAATAGATTAATAAGTGATACAAACCCAAGCATTGCTTGGGTTTTTTTATTTCAAAATTCTACTATTATTTTTAAATTCTGTTACTAAATTGCTACTTTAGCCAAACAATTATTTATTATGATTTCAGAAGAACAATTTCAAAAAGAAATAGATTTAATTATTGCAAATGCAATTAGAGAAGATGTTGGTGATGGTGACCATAGTTCATTGGCATGTATTCCAATTGAGGCAGAAGGTAGTGCAAAATTGTTGGTAAAAGACGAGGGTATTATTGCGGGAATTGACTTTGCAAAACAAGTATTTCATTATGTTGAACCAACAATGAAAGTGGAAACATTTTTTAATGATGGTGATGTTGTAAAGTATGGTGATGTTGTTTTCCATGTTTACGGAACTTCTCAAGCCATTTTAAAAGCCGAAAGACTAGTTTTAAATGCTATGCAAAGAATGAGTGCAATAGCTACTAAAACAAAGAAATTTGTAGATTTATTAGAAGGAACAAAAACTAAAGTTTTAGACACAAGAAAAACTACTCCAGGAATTAGAGCTTTAGAAAAATGGGCTGTGAAAATTGGAGGTGGAGAAAATCACCGATTTGCTTTGTATGATATGGTAATGTTAAAAGACAATCATATTGATTTTGCAGGTGGAATTTCTAAAGCCATTTCAAAAACAAATGATTATTTAAAAGAAAATAATAAAGACTTAAAAATTATTGTTGAGGCTAGAAATATGAATGAAGTGAAAGAAATTTTAGCTTCAGAAAATGTATATAGAATTTTACTAGATAATTTTGATTATGATACAACAAGAGAAGCTGTTGCTTTAATTGGA
This sequence comes from uncultured Flavobacterium sp., assembly GCA_964559365.1. GTDB lineage: Bacteria > Bacteroidota > Bacteroidia > Flavobacteriales > Flavobacteriaceae > Flavobacterium. The sequence continues at coordinate 23,533 of CAZLGK010000021.1, read as the reverse complement.
AATCAATGTTTAACAGAATCTTCTGGTAATATAAACGGAGAAACTATTCGTCAATACGCAGAGTGTGGAGTTAACTTTATTTCATCTGGTGCTTTGACGCATTCTGTTTATAATTTAGATTTAAGTTTAAAGGCAATTTAATATATGTCTGAAGAAATAGAAAGTAAACTAAATAGGATTCCAGTTATAAAACAATTGGTTTTTTTAACTAAGAAAGTATCATTATCTTCTTTACAAGGGCTTTCTTTGTATGATATTCTAGAGCTTTATATTTTAGGTATTTTTAAAGGAGCTTTTTCATATAGAGCAAGTGCTATTGCTTTTAGTTTCTTTATGGCGTTATTTCCATTTGCACTATTTATTTTAAATTTAATTCCATATATACCTATTGAAAATTTTCAACAAGATTTTTTATATTTTGTTGAACAAGGTGTGCCACCAACAACTTTTGATGCGATTCAAGTAATTCTTACAGATATTATGAGCAATAGCTATCAAAGCTTACTTTCTTCAGGTTTTATCATTTCTATTTTTTTAATGACAAATGGTATAAATGCTATTTTAGGTGGTTTTGAAATGTCTACGCATATAACTTTATCTAGAGGATTTATTAAACAATATTTAATTGCCTTAGCTATTTCATTAGCGTTAACAGCATTACTATTAATTACTGTTGCGGCTATTGTGGTTTTTGAAGTTTTTATACAAAAAATAAAATTAAGCGGTTATATTACAGATGATGTCTATCTTATAATTTGGGGAAGATATGTTTTTGTTGTTTTAATGATTTTAATAGCGACCTCAATTTTGTATAAATTTGGTACTAGGGAGACAAAGAATGTAAATTTTATTAGTTATGGAGCAGTTTTTACAACTCTTTTGATTATTTTGTCTTCTTATTTATTTGGTGTATATGTTGAAAAATTTTCAAGATATAATGAGCTGTACGGTTCAATTGGCACGCTTCTTGTTTTAATGTTCTACATCTGGATAAATTGTATGGTCTTATTATTAGGGTTTGAAATAAATGCTACCATTACTAAATTAAAAAGAAAAAAATTATATATTTAACAAAAATTATTAAAAAAGAAAAATTATGAAAAAACAAATTTTGACATTATTATTAGTTGCTTTTACAGGGATTTTTTCTGCTAATGCACAACAAACTGTTTCAGGAGTTAAAGTTGATTCTAAATTATCAGTAGAAGGACAAAATCTATTGTTAAATGGGGCTGGCCTTAGAGAAAAAATGTGGATTGATTTATATGTTGGATCTTTGTACTTACCTTCAAAAACATCTAATGCTAAAGAAATCACTGATAGTAAAGAAGCTGCAGCAATTAGATTAGATATTGTTTCAGGAATGATTACTTCAGAGAAAATGATTTCTGCTGTTAATGATGGATTTGAAAATTCTACAAACAAAAATACAGCTCCTTTAAAAGCTAAAATTGATAAGTTTAAGTCATTTTTTAAAGATGAAATTAAAAAAGGAGATAATTTTATTATTGCAAATGTTCCAGGTACTGGAGTAGTAGTATTTAAAAATGGAACTAAAAAAGGAACTATTGATGGTCACGACTTTAAGAAAGCTTTATTCGGAATTTGGTTAGGAACAAAACCTGCTGATAAAGATTTAAAAGAAGGAATGTTAGGAAAGTAATTTTCTAATAATAACATTCAAAAAGCACTTTCAATTTGAAGGTGTTTTTTTTTTTTTGTATTTTTTCAAACTATCTTTGTTTTATGCAGTATTTCATAGAGACGGTTTTGCCTATTGCAGTCTCAAAAAATTTTACCTATCAAGTTTCTCAAGCCGAATTTGAATACATTCAAGTTGGGATGCGTGTGGCTGTTCCGTTTGGAAAAACTAAAATTTATACAGGTTTAGTATTAGGTAAAAATAATAACCCACCTCAATTATATGAAGCAAAAGAAATTCTTCAAATTTTAGATGAAAAACCTGTAGTTAATTCGTTTCAAATTGAACATTGGAAATGGATTGCAAACTACTATATGTGTTCGTTAGGCGAAGTGTATAAATGCGCATTTCCTTCGGGTTTTATTATTGAGAGTGAAACAATAATTAGCTTAAACAATGATGCTGATTTAATTGAAATTGATTTAAAAGATGATGAATATTTAATCGTTGAAGCTTTAAAAATTCAATCTTCATTACGAATTAATGAGATTGTAAGTATTCTTAATAAGAAGAATATTTTTAATACGATAAACGCTCTAATTGCAAAAGGTGTAATCCTTTTACAGGAAGAAATCAAGGAGCAATATAAACCAAAGCAAGCCAAATATATTCAATTACACGAAAGCTATGATGATCAAAATAAATTGTCGGAGTTACTAGATTCGTTAAGTAGAGCAAAAAAACAAAGGGAATTGGTTTTAAGTTTTTTTCAATTAAAAGCAACTACAAAAAAGCCAATTTCAGTAAAATTATTGTTAGAAACTTCAAAAAGTTCAACTTCAATTATAAACTCACTTATTCAAAAACAAATCTTCGAAGATTATTATCTTAATGAGGATAGAGTAGTATTTAATAAAAAAGAGAATTCTGAATTTACTTTAAGTAATGCACAGCTAAAAGCGTTTCAATCTATAAAAGATAATTTTCAAAATTTCGATGTTAATTTATTACACGGGGTTACTGCGTCAGGTAAAACCGAAATATATATTAAGTTAATTGAAGAGTATATAAAAGAGGATAAACAGGTTTTATTTCTTCTTCCAGAAATTGCTCTAACCACTCAATTGGTTCAGCGCTTGACTGATTATTTTGGAAATCAAGTAGCTGTTTTTCATTCAAAGTATTCTAATAATGAAAGGGTAGAAGTTTGGAATCATTTGGTTGAAAAATCCGAGAAATCAAAAATTGTTATTGGTGTAAGAAGCGCTTTGTTTTTACCTTTTTCAAATTTAGGACTTATCATCGTTGATGAGGAGCATGAACAAACTTTTAAGCAACAAGATCCAGCTCCAAGATATCATGCTAGAGATGCGGCTATAGTTTTGGCTAATCAATTTAAAGCAAAAGTATTGTTAGGTAGTGCAACACCAAGTCTTGAAACATATTTTAACTGTAAGTCTAATAAATATGGTTTAGTTGAACTCAAAGAACGATTTGGAAATGTTGTATTGCCAGAAATTCAATTAGTAGATTTAAAAGACAAGTATTTTCGAAAGAAGATGACGGGTCATTTTTCTGATGATTTAATTAAACAAATTTCGGAAACTCTTGCAAATGGCGAACAGGTAATTCTTTTTCAAAATCGTAGAGGTTTTTCACCTTATGTAGAATGTAAAACGTGTGGTCATGTTTCGCATTGTCCAAGTTGCGATGTAAGTTTAACCTATTATAAGTTTAAAAATCAACTAAGATGCCATTACTGTGGTTATTCCATTGCTAATCCTACGCATTGTCATAGTTGTTATTCAGTTGAATTGTCAACAAAAGGTTTTGGTACTGAGCAAATCGAATTAGAATTAAAACAACTTTTTCCAGATAAAAATATTGGTCGAATGGATCAAGATACTACACGAGGAAAACATAGTTATCAAAAAATTATAAACGCTTTTAGAAATGAGGAAATTGATATTTTAGTTGGAACTCAAATGTTAGCAAAAGGACTTCATTTTGATAAGGTAACCTTAGTTGGAATTTTAAATGCAGATAACTTACTTAATCAGCCAAGCTTTAGAGCATATGAAAGAGCTTTTCAAATGATTGTTCAGGTTTCTGGCAGGGCTGGAAGGAAAGATTTGCCAGGAAAAGTAATGATACAAACCTATAACCCTTTTCATAATACATTACAACAGGTTTTGAGTAATGATTATAAGGCTATGTTCAAAGAGCAGATTTATGAACGAAAAAACTTTGATTATCCGCCCTATGTTAGGTTGTTGAAACTTACTTTGAAACATAGAGATTATGAAAAACTAAAAGAAGGTTCAATGTGGTTGTATAGTGTCTTGAATCAAAATTTGAACATGACTGTTCTTGGTCCAGAAGAACCTGCAATTAGTAAAATTAGGAATGAATATATTAGAACGATATTAATTAAAATTCCATTAAATACTCACTTAGGCAATAGCAAACAAAAAATCAATAAAATATTAATGAGTTTTGAAGCCATTGCTCAATATAGAGCGATAAGAGTAATTGTAAATGTTGATAATTATTAAAGATTTTCAATTGCTTCAGAAATAACTTCTTTTTTATTTCTACTTATTGGTATTTGGGTTTTACCAATTTCTGCAAATTTACTATTGAATTTTTCTACTCTTTCTAAATTTACAATATATGATTTATGTACTCTAATGAACTTTCCTTCAGGTAATTCCTTTTCAAAAGCTTTCATGGTAGATAAAACCAAATGACTATCTTCATCAGTAATTACTTTGATATAATCTCCAAATGCTTCAATCCATTTAATTTTTGAAGTATAAATTTTAAGTTTTTTAAGGTTGCTTTTAATGATAATTGTTTCTCCATGATCTTCAGGAACTTCATTTCTTAGTTGATGGAGTTCTAAAGCTTTTTTTACAGCTTTTAAGAAGCGTTCTTTAGAAATAGGCTTCTGTAGAAAATCGGTTGCTTCATAATCAAATGCTTTAACAGCATAGTCAGCTTTTGAAGTTATAAAAACTATTTGAGGTTTTGTTTTAAGGCCATCAAGTAAATCAAAACCATTTATTAAAGGCATTTCAATATCTAAAAAAATTAAGTCAACGGCGTAATTATTAATTGCATTTTTGGCTTCAAGTGCATTTGCAAAATCACCTATTAAATTTAAATTAGCCGATTCATTTACAAGTTTGGTAATGGTCATTCTTTGAATGGAACTATCGTCAACAACAATGCAATTCAACTTCATAAGATATTTTTTTATTAAGTTAAATGTATAGTAAAAAACTTAATAATACAAACTAAATCTATCAAAAGAAATAATTATTTCATATGTGCTTTGTTAGTATAAAATAATTGTATACTTTTGCAGCCAATTTAACAATAAATAATCATATTATGAATCATTATGAAGCTGTTTTCATCTTGAATCCCGTTTTATCTGAAGTACAGGTAAAGGAAACAGTAAGTAAGTTTGAAGATTTTCTTACTTCTAGAGGAGCAAAGATGGTATCAAAAGAGGATTGGGGCTTAAAAAAATTAGCTTACGAAATCCAACACAAAAAAAGTGGTTTTTATCACTTATTTGAATTCCAAGCGCCTGCTGACATTATTATCGCATTTGAAACTGAATTAAGACGTGAAGAGCGTATTATGCGTTTTTTAAATGTTTCTTTAGATAAGCATGCTATTTCATGGGCTGAAAGAAGAAGAGAAAAATTAAAATCTAAATCAAACTAAGTTATGTCTACATTAGAGCAATCTGCAAAAGGAAAGAAAGACGGAGAGATTAGATATCTTACGCCATTAAATATTGAAACTAACAAGCAAAAGAAATATTGTCGTTTTAAAAAATCAGGTATTAAATATATCGATTATAAAGATTCAGACTTCTTGTTAAAGTTTGTAAACGAGCAAGGTAAAATTTTACCTAGACGTTTAACAGGTACTTCATTAAAGTATCAAAGAAAAGTTTCTGTAGCTGTTAAAAGAGCACGTCACTTAGCATTAATGCCATACGTGGCCGATTTATTAAAATAAAAATTAACTAAAGTTGTTGGTTTTCAATTTCATGAAACCTAACTTCTCATAATAAAGGACAACAACATGGAACTTATTTTAAAACAAGACGTTCAAAATTTAGGATTTAAAGATGATATCGTAACTGTAAAAAACGGATATGGTCGTAACTATTTAATTCCTCAAGGTTTTGCTGCTTTAGCAACACCTTCTGCTAAAAAAGTTTTAGCTGAAAATTTAAAACAAAAAGCACACAAAGAGCAAAAATTAGTAGATGATGCTAATAAAATTGCAGAAGCATTAAAAGCTCTTGAAATTAAAATTACTGTAAAAGCAGGTGGTGAAAAATTATTTGGATCTGTGACTAATGCAAACATTGCTGAAGTATTAGCAAGTAATGGTCATGATATTGATAAAAAATTCATTTCAAGTGGTGTGGTTAAACGTACTGGTAAGTATAATGCTAATGTAAGATTACATAGAAATGTAATTGTTGAATTAGCATATGAAATTGTTGCTGAATAAGCATAATTTAATTTCAAAAAATATATGAAGCTCCGCACATTGCGGAGCTTTTTTTTTATATTTACACTATGAATTTTTTTCTTTTTTAAAGTTTAGAAGTTCTTTCAAAATGAATAAATGTATCTTAATAAATGAAATATACACGATTAACTAAAGAACAACTAGAAGAATTACATCCTGAATTTATAAATTTCTTAGCAACTCAATCTATTGATAAAAAAGAATGGGATGATATAAAAGCTAATAAACCATTAATTGCAGAACAAGAAATTGATGTGTTTTCAGATATGATTTGGGACAAAGCATTAACTAATGTAAAATACATAGATCATTTTTCTAAAAATTATATTTTTTTATTTAAGTGTGTAGATGAAAATGTATATTCTTATGTTATTAACTCTACCGATCCTTCAACTGATTTTTTGTCTAATGAAGGGATCACTTGGTTAAGTGAAAATGTTTTTTCAGACTCTGTTCAAATTCAACAAGGAAAAAAAGATATTTCTGAAGGAAGAAATGAATCTCTTTTTGACATAATCAAAAAAGGAGGCATAATAAGTAAGGGTGAATTGTTTAGTAAATTTGAAGCATTGCTGTCAAAATAAATATTAGTCTTTTATGGATATTTTAGAGTCAATTCAATTATTACGCAAAGAATTAGAAATGCATAATTATAATTATTATGTGTTAGATAAGCCTACAATTTCTGATTTTGAATTTGATATTAAGCTAAAGGAACTTCAGGAATTAGAATCAAAAAACCCACAGTTTTTTGATGAAAATTCCCCCACTCAGCGCGTTGGAGGTACTGTTACTAAAAATTTTGAAACTCTAAAACACAAGTATAGAATGTATTCTTTAGATAATTCCTATTCTAAAGAAGATTTGTTAGATTGGGAAAAAAGATGTCATAAGGTTCTTGGGGATGTGGCTCTAGAATATGTTTGCGAGTTAAAATACGATGGAGCTTCAATAAGTATTACCTATGAAAATGGCGTTTTAAAAAAGGCAGTTACTAGAGGAGATGGTTTTCAAGGTGATGATGTAACTAACAATATTAGAACTATTAAATCTGTTCCTTTAAAACTTAAAGGTAATTATCCTGACTTTTTTGAGATTAGAGGAGAAATCATTTTGCCTTTAGAAGGTTTTGAAAAAATGAATCAAGAATTAATTGAAATTGGTGAAACTCCATATTCAAATCCTAGGAACACGGCTTCTGGTAGTTTAAAATTACAAGATAGTTCAGAAGTAGCTAAACGCCCTTTAGAGTGTTTGTTATATACTATAATGACTGATAATAAGGTTGTTAACACTCAATTTGAAGGTTTGGAATTAGCAAGGAGTCTTGGGTTTAAAGTTCCGGAACAATCAAAGCATGTGAAAAGTATTGAAGAAGTTTTTGAATTTATTAATTACTGGGATTTACACAGGCATGATTTACCTTATGAAACAGATGGTGTTGTAATAAAGGTTAATGAAGTTTTCCAACAAGAAGAATTAGGTTATACCGCAAAATCTCCTCGTTGGGCAATGGCTTATAAGTTCAAAGCAGAACAAGTTAGTACTGTTTTAAATTCCATTTCATATCAAGTGGGCCGAACAGGTTCAATTACTCCTGTTGCAAATTTAGAACCAGTTCAGTTAGCAGGTACAATTGTAAAACGTGCATCTTTGCATAATGCTGACCAAATTGATAAACTCGATATTCGATTGAATGATACTGTTTTTGTAGAAAAAGGAGGTGAAATTATACCTAAAATTATTTCAGTTGATTTAAGTAAGAGAAAAGAAAATTCTTTAAAAGTTGAATATATCTCTCATTGTCCCGAATGTAAAACTGAATTAATTCGTTTAGATGGAGAAGCTAATCATTATTGTCCTAATTTTTACGGATGTCCACCTCAAATTATTGGTCGTATTCAGCATTTTATTTCTAGAAAAGCAATGGATATTGATGGATTAGGTGGTGAAACTGTTGCTTTGCTTTTTAATGCAGGACTTATTGATGATTATGCAGATTTATATGATTTAACAAAAGAGCAGGTTTTGCCTTTGGAGCGAATCGCAGAAAAATCTGCTGATAATTTAATAAAAGGTATTGCTAGTTCAAAAAAAATACCTTTTGAAAGTGTGTTGTATGCTTTGGGTATTCGTTATGTAGGTGAAACTGTAGCTAAAAAATTAGCAAATCATTACAAAAATATTGATGCAATTGCTAATGCATCTTTGTTAGATTTAATGCTTGTTGAGGAAATTGGTGAAAAAATTGCTCAAAGTGTGGTGTCATTTTTTGAAAATGAAAAGAACGTTGAAATTATAAATCGTTTAAAAATTAAAGGGATACAGCTTGAGTTAATTGAAAAAAACAGTACATTTATTTCAAATGTTTTAGAAAATAAAATCTTTGTAATATCTGGGGTTTTTGAATTATATTCTAGAGATGATTTAAAAAAAGCAATTGAAAATCATGGTGGCAAGGTAGGTAGTTCAATATCATCTAAAACAAATTATATAATAGCTGGTGATAATATGGGGCCTGCTAAATTAGAAAAAGCCAATAAATTAGGTGTTGAAATTATAAACGAAGTAGAGTTTAATAAACTAATTAATGATTAAAAAAAATCCTTCTATTGTTCTTTTTAGTATAGCAGCAATTCTTTTTTTTATTTCGGTTGTGTTGGATAATGACTATATGGCATTGTTAACTAAACCAATAATAATTCCTTCGTTATTTTTTTATTATTTTATTGAGTCAAAAGGGAAAATAAATACTTTCTTTGTTTTTTCATTAATTATTTTCTTTGTTGGTGATATGCTCTACTTGATAAACATTGAAGATTATTATTATTTAGGATTATTTATTTTTTTGACTCCATATTGGGTTATTTTGTATTTTTTATTTCAAGATGTTTTTGATATGCTAAATCGAAAATCTATTAACAAAACAGATGTGTCTTTTTTAATAATTCTATTCTTTTTAATTTATTTATTAATAAGTATCTTGAATATTTTAGATATAAAGTCTAATGAAGAGTTTGTTTATTTATTGTTATTTGGTATTGAACTTTTATTAATGGGAATGTTATCGGCTTTACTATATATTAATGAAAACTCAAGAGTTAATTTCTATTTAGTTATAACAGTTTCTTTATTTATAATTTCTGATATATTTTTTATTTTAAATAAAGATTTAGCTCCATTATTGATTTTTAAATTAAGTAATGTGGCAGCTCAAATAATTTCATATTATTTTTACACGCTTTATTTTGTGGAAAAACAAAAACTTTTAAAACAATAAAAATGAAGAAGATAAGTCCGTCATTAGTATTTCATTTTGTTTTTTATATTCTTTATTTGTTTTTTTATAAGATAATTGGTGACAAAGAAACTATATTATTATTTAAGCCCGTTATCTTGGCGTCGATATCCTTTTATTATATTAGTCAAAATAAATTAAAGAAAAACTTAATACACTTTGTAATAATTGGATTATTATTTATTAGTGATAACATGAATTTGTTTGGAGAAACTTTGTTTCATGAAATTTCAATCGGATTGTATGTTTTGGTTTTATTTATTTTACTCTACCTAATTATAAAAGATTCAACACTTTTAAAAGAGGGGAGTTCTTTTAATAAGTATCTAGAGTTAATAATGGTTGTTTTTCTTGTGTTATTTGTTTTTACAAAGTTAGTTTCAACATATGTGTTAAAAACAAAATTCATTCATTACTACTTGATAGTTAATTATTTAGTTGTTTTTTTGAGTGTTTTTGTTCTGAGTTTTTATAATTTATTTAAAATTAAATCTAATAGTAGTAGATTTTTGGTTGCAACTTTAATGTGTTTGTTTGTTTCCGATTTGTTTTCAGTTATAAATACATATTACTTTTCTTTTAAGCCTCTTATTTATTTAAGTGTAATTACTGAATTGCCAGTTTATTATTTTTTAATAAAATACTTTATTAATAGAGATATAGAAAGAATTAAATAGTAATGTTTTTAGTTAACGAATCGTATTTCTTATCATTAGATAAATAGAAATCTATTCTTCCTAAGTTTAATCCATAGCAGCCAACTTGATTTATTAAGACTGGTTTGTTTATTGAATTTTGTTCAATAATTGGTTTATCTAAAAAGGTATGTGTATGTCCGCCAATAATTAAATCGATGTTTTTAGTTTTTTTTGCTAATGTAATATCGCAAACTTTATTCGGATCATTTTTATACTTAAATCCTAAATGTGAAAGACAAATAATTAGGTCACATTTTTCTTTTTCTTTAAGTGTAGATGTAATGTCTTTTGCAACTTCAATAGGATCGTTATATATAGTTTCTTTATATAATTTCTTATCAACTAATCCGTTAAGCTCAACTCCAAGTCCAAATATTCCAATTTTAACACCTTCTCTTTTAAATATTTTGTATGGTTTTACAATGTTGTCTAAAACTGTGTTTTTAAAATCATAATTAGCAGAAACAAAATCAAAATTAGCATGAGGCAATTGCGTGTAAAAACCATCAATTCCGTTATCAAAATCATGATTCCCCATTGTTGCTAAATCATAATTCATCATACTCATAAGTTTGAATTCTAGTTCTCCTCCATAATAATTAAAATAGGGTGTGCCTTGAAAAATATCCCCAGCGTCTAGTAATAAAACATTTGATTCTTCATTTCTTATTTTCTCAACTAAACTAGCTCGCTTAGCAACTCCTCCTTTATTTGCATTTTTGGGATGATCAGACGGAAATGGATCAATATGGCTATGTACGTCATTTGTGTGTAATATTGTAATTTTTGTCGATTTAACAGTGTTAAAACTACTTAACGATAAACCTCCAATAGATAATAAAGCTGAACTAGCAACTGTTTTTTGTATAAAATCTCTTCTTTTCATTTCTCTAGCTTTATTCAGTTATTACGTGTTTTGTTCTGATATTAGGAATCGTATCAACTTTCTTAAAATAATCAATAAATAAATTTCTTAATTTGTAATCTAAATCATATTTTAAATTACTCTTTTTGAAAAAAGTCATATTGTCTCCCCCATTTGAAAGGTAATCTGATGTTGCAACATAATATATTCTATTCTCTTCAAGAGGTAAGTCGTTAATTTTGATTGATATTATTTTTGAGTAATCTTTATTTGTTTTAATAACAATGCCTTCAAGAGGGTGTGGTTTTTTCTCAATTAAAACATAATTAGCTAACTCTATTATTTCTTTTCCGGTTAAGCCTATAACAACAATGCTGTTTTCAAAAGGCATAATTTCATAAGCGGTTCTAGATGTTACATTTCCAGCTGGAATTATGGCACGAATTCCACCATGGTTAAGCATACAGAAATCAATATTTTTTTTTTCTCTTTTTTGAAATATTGGTTGAGATAATTTTAATGTTGTAGTGGCAAAGAAGTTACCTATGTTTGTTTCCCATTGACCTTTGCTTTTATCTTGAGTTATTGGGTTAAATGCTAAAACGCTGTCTAAGTCTTTAGTAATGTGGTTTTTGTATGGGTATATAAAACTTTGTATTTCTTTGTTTAATGGAAGTGTATCACTAATAGGCAAAAGTTTTCCAGAAACTAGGTAATTATTATATTTATTTGATGAGCAAGCTACGAGTAACGATAATGTTAATAATATAACAAAATTGTATAAACATAGTTTTATCTTTTTTACTTTTACCATACCTTAATAGGTTTAAATTTTTATTTTTGTCGAATACGTAAAATTACTATGTTTTCTAAAATAATTAAGGATTTTTTTATTAAAAAAATTATATCTTCTGAGTTGTCCAATGGAAACTTAGATGTTTCTGCTAGTAAAATACGTTCTGTAGGAATCATTATTGATGATTCATATTTTAAATATACTGATTTACTAAAAAAAGAAATTGAAGGATTTGGTGTTCAAAGCGATAATATTCAAACTCTTTTGTTTAAGAAAAAGATATCTAAAAATGAGTTAGTAAATGAGCCATTTTTCACAAGGAGTAATATTAGAATAAATGGGAGCATTAATAAACATGTAGTAAATGTTTTTTTAGATAAACCTTTTGATTTGTTGATTAATTATTATGAAATAGAAAGACCCTCATTACTACTTGTATCAAAGACTTCGAAAGCTAAATTTAAAGTTGGTTTTTCAACAGTTGATAAAAGAATAAATCATTTAATGATAAATACAAGTGTAAGTAATTATAAAGAGTTTGTTTCCGAATTGTTTAAATACTTAAAAATACTAAATAAGCTATAATATGAAAAAATTTATAGGAACAGGGGTTGCATTAGTAACACCTTTTAAAAAAGATTTTTCTGTTGATACAGAAGCTTTAACAAGAATTGTAAATCATGTAATTAACGGAGGAGTTGAATATTTAGTAGTTTTAGGTACAACTGCAGAATCAGCAACACTTTCTAATGATGAGAAAGAATTAGTTATTGATACAATTGTCAAAGCAAATAATAAAAGATTGCCATTGGTTCTTGGTGTTGGAGGAAATAATACTTCTAAAGTTGTTGAAGAACTAAAAACAAGAGATTTTTCAAGTTTTGATGCTGTTTTATCGGTTTCTCCTTATTATAATAAGCCTACTCAAGAAGGGATTTATCAGCATTTTAAAGCTGTTTCTGAAGCTTCTTCTCTACCAATTATTTTATATAATGTTCCTGGAAGAACAGCTAGTAATATGTTGCCGTCTACTGTTGTTAGATTAGCAAATGATTTTGAAAATATTATTGCAATTAAAGAAGCTGCTGGAGATATTGTTCAAGCGATGAAATTAATTCAAACAACCCCTAAAGATTTCTTGGTAATTTCGGGAGATGATATGATTACTTTACCTATGGTTTTAGCTGGAGGAGCTGGGGTAATTTCAGTTATTGGAGAAGGTTTTCCTAAAGAGTTTTCTGAAATGGTTCGTTTAGGTTTGAATAAAAAAGTAGACGATGCTTATAAAATACATTATAGAATCGCAGATTCAATAGATATGATTTTTGAACAAGGAAATCCAGCAGGAATTAAAGAGGTCTTTAAAACACTAGGTTTGTCCGAAAATACTGTGAGATTGCCTCTAGTAACCGTAAACGAAGATTTAGCTTCAAAAATAAATATATTTACAAATAGTTTAAGTTAAAAAAAAAGATTTTTTTAGAAGATAAATAATAACTAAATTTGCAGTTGCTTTTTTAGGGGTTGTTATAACTGAATATAAAGCATAAAACAATAATCAATGAATAAATTTTTAGGTTTTCTTTTACTAGTATTAACTGTTGTGTCATGTAGTCCTTATCAAAAAGCTTTGAAGAGTGACGATGTTGCTGTAAAAAGTGAAATGGCAAATACAATGTTTGAAAAAGAAAAGTATTCAAAAGCAATAAGATTATATGAGCAAGTAGCTCCTGTTTATAGAGGTAAGCCACAGGCAGAACGAATGTTTTATTTCTATTCTAAAGCTTTGTATAATTCTAAACAATATTATTTAGCAGGATATCAATTAGAAAATTTTGTAGCTACTTATCCAAAAAGTGAAAAGAGAGAAGAAACAGCCTTTTTAGGTGCTGAATGTTTTTACAAATTATCTCCCATATATAGTTTGGACCAAACTGATTCGCAAAAAGCAATTGATAAAATGCAAAACTTCATCAATACTTATCCTAATTCAGAGTATTTGCCTCAAGCAAATGCCTACGTTAAAGAGTTAATGGAGAAAATGGAGAAAAAGGCATTTGAAATTGCTAAACAATATAATACAATTGCTGATTATAGGTTAGAATATGACGTTGCGATTAAAGCACTTGATAATTTTATTGCAGATTATCCTGGAACGCCATATAAAGAAGAGGCATTGTTTTATAAACTAGATTCAGCACATAAATTAGCAATTAACAGTATAGATAGTAAAAAAGAAGAAAGATTAAAATTTGCAAAAACAACGTATGATAATTTGATTAAATTTAAATCCGATACTGAGTTTAAAGAAAAAGCAGACGATATTTTAGCTTCAATTGATAAAGAATTACAACAATTTTCTAAATAAGAATTAAATCATGGATTTAAAAAAAACAAATGCTTCAGTAAACACAATTACATATGATAAAAATGTAATTGAAGCTCCGACAGGAAACATTTATGAAGCTATTACAATTATAGCGAAAAGAGCTGGTCAAATTAACACTGAAATCAAAAAAGAGTTAATTGAAAAGTTAGAAGAGTTTGCTACTTATAATGATAGTTTAGAGGAAATTTTTGAAAATAAAGAACAAATTGAAGTTTCTAAATTTTACGAAAAATTACCTAAACCACATGCACTAGCAGTTCAAGAGTGGTTAGAAGGAAAAATCTATTATAGAGATACAAAATAAAAAATAATTATGTCTGTATTAAGCGGTAAAAAAATCTTACTAGGAATTTCTGGTGGTATTGCTGCTTATAAAACAGCACATCTTGTTAGACTTTTTATAAAAGCAGGTGCACATGTCCAAGTGATAATGACACCTGCTTCTAAGGATTTTATAACTCCGCTAACTTTATCTACTCTTTCAAAAAATCAAGTTTATTCAGACTTTTTTAATGAAGATGATAAAGAAGCAATTTGGAATAATCACGTTGATTTAGCACTTTGGGCTGATTTTTTTGTTATTGCACCTGCAACTGCAAACACATTGTCAAAAATGGCAAATGGTAATTGCGATAATATTTTAATTGCAACCTATTTGTCCGCTAAATGTCCAGTTTACTTTGCACCTGCAATGGATTTGGATATGTATAAGCACCCTTCTACTTTGTCAAGTTTTTCTAAGTTAAAACAATTTGGAAACACAATCATTCCTGCTGAAAGTGGAGAGTTAGCAAGTGGATTATCTGGCGAAGGCAGAATGGCTGAACCAGAAAACATCCTTTCTTTTTTAGAAAATGACATTTTATCTAAATTACCGCTTAAAGGAAAAAAAATACTAATTACTGCGGGACCTACATACGAAGCTATAGACCCTGTTCGTTTTATAGGAAATCATTCATCTGGTAAAATGGGTTATGATATAGCTACAGAAGCTGCAAATAAAGGAGCAGAAGTTATTTTAGTTTCTGGACCGAGTCATCAAAAATTAAAAAACGATTCTATTCGATTAATTAAAGTGGTTTCAGCTAAAGATATGTATGACGCATGTCACGAAAATTTTCAATATGTTGATGTAGCTATTGCCGCAGCAGCAGTTGCAGATTATCGTCCAAAAAATGTTGCTTCACAAAAAATCAAAAAACAGGATACTAATTTAACAATAGAGTTAGAGAAAACTCAAGATATTTTAGCTACTTTAGGAGAAAAGAAAAAACATCAATTTTTAATTGGATTTGCATTGGAAACTGAAAATGAAATTGAGCATGCGAAAATTAAAATTAAAAAGAAAAATTTAGACTTAATTGTATTAAATTCATTAAACGACAAAGGTGCTGGTTTTGGACATGAAACAAATAAAGTTACTTTAATCGATAAAAATTTTATTCAAAAATCAATGGATTTGAAATCTAAAGAAGCTGTTGCTCAAGATATTGTAAACGAAATTATTAAACATTATGAAAAGTAAAATTATCTATATATTATTAGCTTTCTTTAGTTTACAATCTTCGTTTTCTCAAGAGTTAAATTGCACTGTTTCTGTTAATTTTGATAGAATGACAGATGTAAACCCTCAAATATTTAAAAATTTAGAAAAGCAAGTTACAGAGTTTTTAAATACAACAAAATGGACTACAAAAGAATACAAACAAAATGAGAAAATAACATGTAATTTTTTCATAAATATTTCAAAGTATAATTCTAATAATTTCGAGTCTACTCTACAAATTCAGTCTTCAAGGCCAATTTTTAACTCTACATACGAATCACCTATTTTAAATATAAACGATAAAGATTTTAATTTTAAATATATTGAATTTGAACAATTGGTTTATGATCAAAACTCTTATACATCTAATTTAATTTCAGTTTTAGCTTTTTATTCAAATTTAATAATAGCATTAGATAAAGATTCTTTTGAAGATTTAGGAGGAACTAAACAATTAGATATTGCATCTAATATTATGAATGTTGCTCAAACAAGTGGTTATAAAGGTTGGAGTCAATCCGATGGCGGCAACTCAAACCGTTATTTTTTAATTTCAGATTTACTTTCAAATACCTTTCAACCCTATAGAAAAGCTATGTATCAATATCATTTTGAAGGATTAGACCTTATGTCAGATGATTTAAAAAAAGGTAAAGAAGGAGTAGCTATTGCAATAGAGACTATATCTAAAATTCAAAAAAGTAGGCCTAATGCTTTATTAACAAGAACTTTTTTTGATGCAAAAACAGACGAAATTGTTAGTGTTTTTTCTGGCGGTCCCATTACTAATAATAGACAGCTAATTGAAACATTGAATAGAATTTCACCTTTAAATTCTGTAAAATGGAACAAGATTAATTAATTTGTTCTTAACATATTTTTTTAAATGCTTTTAACTTTAACTATAAAAAACTATGCTTTAATTGAGTCATTAGAAATTAATTTTTCTGATCAATTTTCTATTATTACTGGTGAAACTGGTGCTGGAAAATCAATTCTTTTAGGTGCTTTGGGTTTAGTTTTAGGCAATCGAGCAGATTTATCAGTTCTCAAAAATAACGATCAAAAATGTGTTATTGAAGCCAATTTTTTAATAAAAAATTACAACCTTAAAAATTTCTTTTTAGATAATGATTTGGATTATGAAGATCAATCAATAATTAGAAGAGAAATATTGCCATCAGGAAAATCTAGAGCATTTATTAATGATAGTCCTGTAAATTTAAATGTTCTTCAGGAAATGTCAGGTTTTTTAATTGATATTCATTCGCAACATCAAACAAGAGAAATTCTAAATGAAGAATATCAATTAGAAATTGTCGATGCAATTGCAAATAACGCCGAAATAATTGTTCAATATTCTAAAGAATTAAAACAATTTAATTCTATAAAAAAACAGTTAAATCAGCTTAAAGCAGAAAAAGAAACACTTTCGAAAGAACAAGAATATAATACTTTTTTATTAAACGAATTATTGTTGGCTAATTTGCAAGAAGGAGAACAAGAAGTTCTTGAAGAAGAATTGGAGCAGCTTTCAAATGTTGAGTTTATTAGTGAGAATTTTGATAAAGTATTGCAAATTACCAATGATGAGCAAGTTGGAATAGCAGTTAATTTAAACGAAGTAAAACAATCTTTACATAAAATTTCTGGTTTATCAAAAAATTATTCAGATGTTTGGGAAAGGTTAAACAGTATTCAAATTGAATTTCAAGATATTATAAACGAATGTTTTTCTCTTTCAGAAAAAGTAATTAATAATCCTGAACGATTAGAAGAGGTAAACATAAAGTTGCAATCTATTTATTCTTTACAAAAGAAGCATCAAGTTAGTTCTGTTAAGGAATTAATAGTAATTCGAGAAGATTTAGATACTAAAGTTGTAAAAGTTGATGATTTAGATTTTCAAATCAATAAATTAGAAATTGAAGTTGTTGAAGTTCAAAATAGAGTAGATGAATTTGCTAATCAATTATATGAAAGAAGAACTAAAAGCATTGGAGACTTATCAACTCAAATTGAAACAATACTCAATAATTTAGGAATGCCCGATGCTCAAATTCAGTTTAAAATTACGGCTACCAATTCTTATTTTAAATCAGGAAAAGATACAATAGAAACGTTATTTACATCAAATAAAGGAATGCAATTAGGAATGCTTAAAAAAGTAGCTTCTGGAGGAGAGATGTCACGAATTATGCTGGCTATAAAAGCAGTTATGGCAAACTACACTAAGCTTCCATCTATTATTTTTGATGAAATTGATACTGGAGTATCAGGAGAAATTGCAATTAAAATTGGTGAAATTATGAAGGAAATGAGTAAAAATATGCAAGTTTTTGCCATTACACATTTACCACAAATTGCTGCAAAAGGAACACAACATTATAAAGTATACAAGTTTACAGAAAATGAAACGACAGTTTCTGAATTAAAATTGCTTAAGCAAGATGAAAGAATAAAAGAAATTGCCGAAATGTTATCTGGGAAATCAATTTCTGATTCGGCTTTAAATCATGCAAAAGCACTATTAAACTAATTTTTTTTAATAGTTTTGTAAATCAAACAAACTAATAACAAATTCAACTAATTAACATTTAAGTTATGATTATTGAGCCAAGAATGAGAGGATTTATTTGTTTAACATCTCACCCAAAAGGATGTGAACAAAACGTAAAAAATCAAATTGAATATATTAAATCAAAAGGAAAAATAAACGGTCCAAAACGTGTATTGGTTATTGGTGCTTCTACTGGGTTTGGATTAGCTTCAAGAATAACAAGTGCTTTTGGAGCTGATGCTTCTACAATTGGAGTTTTCTTTGAAAAACCACCAAGTGAAGGAAAAACTGCATCTCCTGGATGGTATAATTCTGCTGCTTTTGAGCAAGAAGCGCACAAAGAAGGTTTATACGCAAAAAGTATTAACGGTGATGCTTTTTCTAAAGAAGTCAAACAACAAACTATCGATATGATTAAAGCTGATTTAGGACAGGTTGATCAAATTATATATAGTTTAGCCTCTCCAGTACGTATGCATCCTGTAACAGGAGTTTTACACCGTTCAACTTTAAAACCTATTGGAGGAACGTTTACTAATAAAACAGTTGATTTTCATACAGGAAAAGTTTCAGATGTTTCAATTGAACCAGCAAATGAAGAGGATATTGCCAACACTGTTACTGTAATGGGTGGTGAAGATTGGATGATGTGGATTGATGCTATGAAAGAAGCTGGAGTTTTAGCTGATGGATTAACAACAATTGCTTATTCATATATTGGGCCAGAAGTTACAGAAGCAGTTTATAGAAAAGGAACAATAGGTCGTGCAAAAGATCATTTAGAAGCAACTGCTTTTGAAATTACAGATAAATTAAAAGATATTAACGGAAAAGGATATGTTTCTGTAAACAAAGCATTGGTAACACAAGCTAGTTCTGCAATACCAGTAATTCCATTATACATTTCATTATTGTACAAAATAATGAAAGCTGAAGGAATTCACGAAGGTTGTATCGAACAAATCCAGCGTTTGTATGCAGATAGATTATATACAGGAATACCTGTTCCAACGGACGATAAAGGAAGAATTCGTATTGATGATTGGGAAATGCGTGATGATGTTCAAGAACGTATTGCAAAATTATGGAAAGAATCTACAACAGAGTCTCTAGTTGAATTAGGTGATTTAGCAGGTTATAAACAAGATTTCTTAAATCTATTTGGTTTTGGCTTTGAAGGAGTAGATTATGATGCTGAAGCTAATGAAATGGTACAAGTTGAAAGTATAAAATAATTTTTTTAGCACAAAAATCGTTATAAATATAACGTTTTAGTGGCTTTATGTTACAAAGGTTTGAGTGTTTCTCAAACCTTTGTAATTTGTCGATGTTTTAGTACGTTTAATCGATATTAACTTTTCTAACCTTATGTTTTAAAGGTATAATCTGTATTTTTGTTATAACAAATATCAAATACTTATGAAAAAAATTACTTTATTATTTATTATGTTTATTACCAGTTTGGGTTTTTCTCAAACTTTTACTGGTGCTACAGGTGCAATACCAGATAACTCTTGTACTGTTGCACATGAGTTTCCTGTAACAGTTACCGGTGTAGGTATTTTAGGAACTACAAATATTTTTGACCAAGTAGCTTTGGATATTACTCATACTTGGGATTCAGATTTAGATATCTCTTTAATAGCTCCAGATGGAATAACAATAATTGACCTATCATCTGATAATGGTGGAAGTGGTGACAATTATACAGCTACAATTTTTAGAGAAGATGCAGTTACTCCAATAACAAGTGGTTCTGCTCCGTTTACAGGAACCTATTTACCTGAAGGAGATTTGTCTACTTT
Source organism: uncultured Flavobacterium sp. (assembly GCA_964559365.1). Classification (GTDB taxonomy): domain Bacteria; phylum Bacteroidota; class Bacteroidia; order Flavobacteriales; family Flavobacteriaceae; genus Flavobacterium. The sequence goes on along the minus strand of CAZLGK010000021.1, from coordinate 3,371 downwards.
AAACGGTGTAGATGCTGACGGAACTTGGGTGTTAAGGGTTTGTGATGATGCAGGTGGAGATATTGGAACTCTAAATAGTTGGTCAATAACTTTTGCTGTTGTACCTACTTGTTTAGCACCTACAACATTATCTGCTTCAAATATTACAGCAACATCTGCTGATTTATCATGGGTAGATGGTTCAGGAGGTTCTGTTTTTGATTATCAATATGTTGTTCAGGCTGCAGGATTAGGAATGCCTGCTGGAGCAGGAACTGATATTGATATCAGTTCATTTCCCTTGCCTGTTACTGCAGGTTCATTATCATCAAATACTGATTATGAGGTTTGGGTAAGAGCAAATTGTGGTATTGATGGTTTTAGTACATGGGTTGGACCAATTAATTTTACAACTTCAACTCTAGTAACTTGTGGAACACCAGTAAATACTGTTTTTTGTTATGATGACAATGACACTACAACTTTTACTTATACTTCTAGTGATGGAAGTCCTTTAAGAATAACATTTAATGCTGGTGAAATAGAAGATTGTTGTGATGATATTCTTATTTATGATGGAACTAATAATTTAGGAACGTTATTATATCAAGGTAATAATGGTGGAGATTTAACAGGTTTAACTTTTGATAGTACATCAGATTCAATTTATATTGAAATTGATTCAGATGGTTCAGTAAGTTGTGGAGATGGTAGTTTTACTACTTCATGGGATTTTGATGTTGTTTGTGCTACATGTGTAAACCCTACGGCTACTTATACTGTGGTTCCTGATTGTGGTAATGGACAATATTCTATAGATGTTGATGTTACTTCTTTAGGTACTGCAACTTCATTAACTATAACGGATGGTGTTACTCCTTTAACAATGATTTCTACATTGGGTATTCAAACTTTTGGACCTTATGCTGATGGAGCTAGTACTACTATAACTTTAACAAATGAGCAAGACGCAGGATGTTCTATTTCTTCTGGTGCTATAACTTATGTTTGTCCACCTTCTAATGACGATTGTGTAAATGCAATTCAAGTAAATTGTGGTGATGTTGTTACTGGAGATACAAGTATTGGTGCTACAGATAGTGGTAGTAATGCTTCTGCTGATGTTTGGTATTTTTATAATGGAGCAGCAGGTGACATAACAGTAAGTTTATGTACGAATACCACTTTTGATAGTTATTTAAGAATATTTGATTCATGTGGTGGTGCTCAACTTGCATTTAATGATGATGGTTGTGGTGCTCAATCTACAGTTACTTTTACAGCTGATGGAACTAGTACCTATTACATAATGGTAGAAGGTTTTGGAACTGCTGAAGGTGCTTTTGAATTAACAACTGCATGTGTGTTAAGTAATGATTCATTCGATTCAAGTGCTTTCTTAGCATATCCAAATCCGGTAAAAGATGTTCTAAACTTAGAATACAACTCTGAAATATCTTCAGTTAGAGTAATGAACTTACTTGGACAAGAAGTTTTATCAAGAAACATAAATGCTAATTCAACTCAGGTTGATATGTCGCAGTTAACTTCAGGTGCTTACATTGTTAATGTAACTGTAGGTGATGCTGTGAAAACAATTAAAGTTGTTAAGCAATAATAAATTATTATAAATAATTTTTAAAGTCCCACTTTGGTGGGACTTTTTTATTTTAAACTATCTTTGTAATAAAATCTAATACATGTATTTTTCTTTTATTATTCCAGTATATAATCGCCCAGATGAAATAGATGAGCTTCTACAGAGTTTAATTTTATTAGATTTTGAGAGTCCTTTTGAAGTAGTAATTATCGAAGATGGTTCTTCCATAAGATGCGAAGAAGTTGTTGATAAATATAAAAGTAAGTTGGCTATTTCTTATTTTTTTAAACCTAATTCAGGTCCAGGAGATTCAAGAAATTTTGGAATGAAAAATGCAAAAGGCGAATACTTTTTAATTTTAGATTCTGACTGTATTTTGCCAATAAATTATTTAAAAGAAGTTCAACATTCATTGAATAAAGAGTTTGTAGACTGTTTTGGAGGTCCAGATAAAGCTTTAGATAGTTTTTCAGATATTCAAAAAGCAATTAATTTTTCAATGACTTCATTTCTAACTACTGGAGGAATTAGAGGAGGAAGTGAGAGCGTGAATAAATTTCAACCTAGAAGCTTTAATATGGGGCTTTCTAAACAAGCTTTTGAAGCTTCTAAAGGATTTGGTAATATTCATCCAGGTGAAGACCCAGATTTGTCTATAAGGCTTTGGAATTTAGGTTTTAATACAAAATTGATAAAAGAAGCATTTGTATATCATAAAAGACGTATTGATTGGAATAAGTTTTATACACAAGTAAATAAGTTTGGTAAAGCTCGCCCAATTTTAAATAAATGGTATCCTGAGTATTCTAAATTTACGTTTTGGTTTCCTACATTGTTTTCTATTGGTTTTGTTTTTAGCTTACTACTTTCTATCTTTATTACTTCGTTTTTTTTGAAGATATATTTTATTTACTTTTTATTGTTAATGGTAAGTGCTTTAATTGAAACTAAATCTATTAAAATTACGGTATTTGCTATTATTTCAACTATAATTCAGTTTTATGGGTATGGAAAAGGTTTTCTGTTATCTTTTTATAACTTAAATATTTTAAATAAATCTCCTGAAACTGCACATCCTGAATTGTTTTTTAAACTTAATTAATATGACGAAGATTATAGGACTAACAGGAGGAATTGGAAGTGGAAAATCAACAGTAGCATCATATATTGCTTCAAAAGGAATTCCTGTTTATATTGCTGATGATGTAGCTAAAAAAATAATGAATAGAAAATCCGTTATAACCGAAGTTTCTGCATTATTTTCCGAAAACATCTTAGATGATAATAATAAGCTAGATCGTAAAAAAATTGCATCTATTGTTTTTAATAATCCTAGTAAACTTCAGCAATTAAATGCTGTTATTCATCCTAAAGTAAAAATACATTTTTTAAATTGGCTTAAAAGACATAGAAATCACCCATTTATCATTAAAGAAGTTGCAATTCTATTTGAAACCGGAGGTAATAAAGATTGCGATGCAGTTATATTGGTTACAGCTCCAGAAAAATTACGAATTCAAAGAACAATGAATAGAGATAATACAGATGAAGTGAGTGTTCGAGAAAGAATTAAAAATCAGCTTTCTGATGAGATTAAGAAAAAAAGTAGTAATTTTATTATTAATAATATAGAATTAGAGAATACTTTAAGAGAAACTGATAAAGTGATTCAAATTTTGAAGAATTCGTAAAAAGTGCTACTTATGTTAATCTTTGGTTAATGTTTTTTTAACTGAAATGTTAAAAAGTTAAATTTGTATCGATGAATAAGCAAAGATTCCGATTATTAGTT